>JBKJLJ010000153.1:0-2597 GCA_046597015.1 Bryobacteraceae bacterium | reverse complement strand
TCGACACTTGACTAGTCTTCTCGGCGGAGAAATATCCATCGTCAGTTCCTCTGCCAGCTGCAGCGTTTTCGCCTTCACCGTCCTCTACGGTTTGCCGCCCCCCACGGCCGCCGCGGAACCGATACCGAAAGCCATCAGTCACCATGCCACTCTTCGCGTACTGGGAGCCGAAGACAACGCCGTCAACCGCCGCGTCATCCGTGCGATGGTCGAAAAGCTTGGCCATCACATCGAACTCGTGAACGACGGCCAAGCGCTGCTCGATCTGCTCGCCGTGCGAGAAACGGAATTCGACGTGCTCTTGATGGATGTTCAAATGCCAGTGCTCGATGGTCTGGAAGCGACCCGGCGCTATCGCGCCGGCGGCGGTCGCCTTCCCATCATCGCCATGACGGCGCACGCCATGGCCGGCGATCGCGAACAGTGCCTGGACGCCGGTATGAACGATTATATGGCTAAGCCGTTGTCGGCGAGTGCGCTTACCGCCGCGCTCGAAACCCACACCGCCCGCCAGCAGTGATAGCATCACCTCATGGTGCGTCGGTTCGTTTTCACGTTCGTCGTTTGCCTTTTCGTGTCCCCGCTGCTGGCACAAGAAGAGGGGCCCGCGTTTTTTGAAAAAAACATCCGTCCCCTTCTCGTCGCTCAATGTCTCGGCTGCCACTCTGCCGCTAGCCAACCCGTGATGGGAGGGCTCCGGCTGGACTCTCGCGAATTGGCCCTTCAGGGCGGCACTCGCGGGCCCGCGCTTGTTCCGGGTAATGCCGCCGACAGCCTTCTTCTAAAGGTTGTCCGCCACTCGGCCGGCGCCCTTAAGATGCCTCCGGGGCCGAAGATGAAGGATCCCGACGCCGCCCTGCTCGCGCAATGGATTCAGATGGGTGCCCCGTGGGGCAACTCTACCGCCGCCACCGCCGCCCCTGTCCGCCAAAAATACTGGGCATTCGTTCCACCTTCGCCGCCCGGCTTGCCCCCGGTTAAGAACTCCGCTTGGGGCCGGTCTCCCATCGACTTGTTCCTGCTGAGCGCCCTCGAAGCGAAAGGCCTATCCCCCGCTCCACCTGCGGACAAGCGAACCCTCCTCCGCCGCGCTACTTACGATCTCACCGGCCTTCCGCCCACGCCCGCCGAAGTCGCAGCCTTCCTCGCCGACGCCTCTCCCAACGCCTACGCCAAGGTCATCGACCGCCTGCTCGCGTCGCCGCGCTACGGCGAACGCTGGGGCCGCCACTGGCTCGATGTGGCCCGGTACGCCGATTCCAATGGCCTCGACGAAAACCTCGTCTACAAAAACGCCTCCCGGTATCGCGACTACGTCATCGCCGCCTTCAACGCCGACAAGCCGTACAACCAATTCCTGACCGAGCAGCTGGCCGGCGATCTACTACCTCCTTCCACCGATCTGCCCACCACCTTCGAACGCTGGACCGCTACAGGATTCCTCTCTCTCGGCGCCAAAATGCTCGCCGAAGACGACCCTCGGAAAATGGAGATGGACATCGTCGACGAACAACTCGACACCACCGCCCGCGCCTTCCTCGGCCTCACGGTCGGCTGCGCTCGCTGCCACGATCATAAGTTCGATCCAATTTCCCACGCCGACTACTACTCTCTTGCCGGCATCTTCAAGTCCTCGCGAACCATGGAGAACTTCAAGGTAGTCGCCAAATGGCACGAGTACGTGCTGGCCCCGAAGGAAGACCGCGACCGCCTCACCGCTCATGAAGCTTTAATCGAAGCCAAGCGCAAGCAGATTTCGGCGCTGACTAAAGCCGAAAACAAACGCCTCGCCGCCATCGCGCAGAACCAGGTTGGCGCCTACCTTCTAGCCGCCGCCCGCCTCCAACGCGACTCCCAGATCCAAATCGCCCCCGTCGAATCCTCTCCGTCGGCCATCACCCGGCTAGCCAACAGCTTTGACCAAGGCAATATCCCGCGCACGCTGGAAAAATCGAAACCTAATACACCCAAGGACGGAAAAGGCCCTTACTTCGCCGAATATACCGTCACGGCCCCCGCGGCGGGCCCCTATCAACTCGACATCCTGAATCAGGAGTTCGGCTCCGGTACCGCCGACCTCTACGTCAACGGCACATGGATCAAACGAGGTTTACCGCCTGTCCAGAATCGGGCCGCGTCGCCCGAATCCGACGGCTGGACCTACCTCGCTATCGCCCCCCTACGCGCCGGTGCCAATACGATCCGCTTTGAACACGCCTCGCGCTTCCCTTACTTCGCGCAACTTCTGCTGGCCCCGCACACCCTGCCCCACACGCCGCTCAGCGCCGTCCAAATCGCCGCCCGCTACAACGTGAATCCGGGCTTCCTCGACCAACTCGTCGAGTACCTCGAACGCTCCAACGGCGCCACGGCCTCCGTCCTGTTCCCCTGGGAAACCCAGGGGTCGGCAACCCCGGTGACGAACTGGGCCTCCCCCGCCGCCAAGCTCTTCCCCACCATCCCCGCTACCCCCGAACTTCTGGCCGCCCGCTACGAAACGCTTTTCCAGCAGGCGCTCGCCGCCGGGCCCACATCCCACGACCCCGGCTTGAAAGCGCCCCACGAATTCCTCACCGAAAAATTCGGCCCGTTCCGCG
>JBKJLJ010000550.1:0-6968 GCA_046597015.1 Bryobacteraceae bacterium | reverse complement strand
ACCCTCTTCGGCCCGCCTTCCGTCACCCGCCCCCTCCCGCACTTCGATGGCCTCGTCCACTGCATCGAAGACCTCATCCTCACCCGCCGCGAACCCTACCCGCCCGAACGAACCCTGCTAACGACCGGCACCCTCGCCTTAGCCTTTGAGTCCATCCGGACCAAACAACCCGTCGCCACCCCCGGCCTCGCCATAACCTATCGCGCCCCCGCGACGCCCTTTCTCCAAACCGCATGAACCGCCGCAACTTCCTCACCTCCCTCGCCCTTACCCCCCGGCAACTCCACGAACAAATGTTCGTCTTCGACGCCCACGTCCACGTCATCACCCGCCAGCTTTACCACGGCGGCGACATCGGCAAACGCGTCCAGGACGGCCACTTTGACCTCGTGCGCGCCAAGGAAGGCGGCCTCGACGCCCTCTTCTTCACGCTCTTCATCACCGAGGATTACTACCCCGGCCACCTTGAAACCAAGCAGGCCCTGCGCCTCATCGATCTCGCCTACCGCCAGGTCGAAAAGAACTCCGCCACCATCGGCATCGCCCGCAACGTCGCCGAAATCCAAGCCCTCCAAAAGCAGAAAAAGATCGCCGCCGTCCTCGACCTCGAAGGCGGCTTCGACATGGACGGCGACCTCGGCATCTTGCGCATGCTCCACCAACTCGGCCTTCGTTCTCTCCAACTCCCCGCCCACAACTACACCAACAACTTCGCGGATTCCTGCTGCGCCATCCCGCGCTTTAATGGCCTCACCGAACACGGCCGCGCCGTCGTCAGGGAATGCAACCGCCTCGGCATCGTCATCAACATCGCCCACGCCTCCACGGAAACCGCCGAACAGGCCATCGCCCTCTCCGACGCCCCCGTCGTCTCCACCCACGACGGCCTCCGTTCCCGCAACAACATCCCCCGCCTCATGACCGAAGCGACCCTCGAAAAACTCGCCAAAAAAGGCGGCCTCATCGGCTTCCACATCGGTAACGAGTTCCACAATCGCGCCATGTTCGAATACCGTTCCAAGCTAGCGGGCAAGCCCTTCTGGGACCGTTCCGACGTCAAGAAGGACAAAGCCGACATGACCATCGCCGAAATCGACAAACTCATCGCCCCCACCTTCCCGATGGTCGGCATCGACGCCCCCGAAGAACTGAAGTACACGATCGACCAATGGTTCGACGTCGTCGAGCGAGCCACCCAGATTGCCGGCGAAGACCACGTCATCCTCGGCACCGACTTCGACGGAGGTCCCACCCTCCCCCGCAACATGCGCGACTGCCGGGACTATCCCATGTTTACCGAAGCCATGCTCCGCCGCGGCTGGAAGGAGTCCCGCATCCGCAAATTCTTAGGCGGAAACCTCCTGAGGGTCTTCGGCCAAATCGCCGGCCGCTAGCGGCAGCCGGCGTCGGCGCATAAATTTAAACTGGCAATCCGGCAAGTTTCATCAGATGGCGTTGCAATCCAACCTTGAGTTTGGTCGAACCGTGTATCGGAATGGATAGGCAAACACTCACTCCGCGCTTTGAGTAAATGTGGTGACTGCCGTTGACCCGGAGCAGGCTCCAGCCCTTGGATTCGACCAGTTTTGCCAGTTCTTTGCCTGAAAGGACGGTCACAGTGCCAGTTCGATCACCTGATCGTCCAACTGAAGCAGAGGTTCCTCAATCTCCGCGGAGAGGCACCCTTCGATCGCCTCGCGGACGTTGGCTTCGATTTCCTCCATGGTCTCGCCTTGGGTTGCACAGCCAGGTATGGAGGGCACCTCGGCCCAGTAGCCTCCCTCCTCTGCTTTGTGGACAATTACGCGAATTCTCATAGCTTCGTCTTTAGTCTAGTCCAGATTGCATTCCCCAGTCCGGAGTCGGAAGCCCTCGCTATCCCAGCTACTTAATCCCCCACATCTCCTTCCGCGCCTGCTTGAACTCATACCGCCCCGGGTTCACGCTCGTCGCCCCCGGCGTATCCACCATCACGATCTCCGCCGCCACCGGCTCATATGCCGCCCGCGGAGCAATCGTCCCCTTCGCCACCAATATCTTCTGCCGCTCTGGATAAATTCCCAACGACACAATCTGATGGATCGAGTTCGGGCTCGACCGCTCACTCGTCACCACCAAATAGTTCGCCAAATCCCGCGTCGAACCCTCCGCCTCAATCACCGCCGTATGCCCCGAATTCCAATACTTCCCGCCCCCATGCCGCACCGCCGTCTCAATATATTTCCCCGCGTGAAAGCTCCGCACCTTCCCCTTCACCCGTACCGGCACCCCGTGCACCTTGTCCGACTTCCCTCCCACCAGCTCATCAAACGCCCCGTCTAACCCTGCCTTCTGCGCCGCCGCAAACGCCCCCGGGTCGTACATCACCACCACCCAACCCGTCGCCTTCTGCTTCACTAACTCTTCCAGTAAAAACGTCGAATCCCCTGCCGACCCGCCGCCCACGTTGTCCCCAATATCAAACAGCGCCACCGGAAACTTCGTCGCCCCCATCGCCGCCGTCACCGCCCCCGCCGCCAACGGCAAGTTCAGCTTTAACCGCTCCCGCTGCGCCCACATCATGTCGCTCAGCCGCTTCGCCTCCCGCTCCGCCAGGTTCCGATCCCCGTCCGTCACCACGATCACGCTCGGCCCCATATGCGGCGAATCGTTGTACTGATACCCCCCCATCACGCTCGCCGCCAGAATCTTCGGGTTCTCCCGCTCCATCCGAAACGTCTCCTGCGTCAACGGCTTCATCGGGTCCCCATACGTGTTCTGAAACACGATGTTGTAAACCATGTCCGGCTTGATAATCGTCTGCACCGGATGAATCTCCCCCCGCAGCATCCGCCCCAGAATATTCGCCGCCTGCACCCCCCGGTCTTTCGTATCCAAATGCGGATTCTGCTTATACGAAACCAGCACGTTCGTCATCTCGACAATCGCCGGCGAAGTGTTCCCATGGAAATCGTGCGTCATCACAATCGGAAACGGCTTCGGAAACTTCACCCGCAACCGACGGATCAACTCCTCATCCCCCTGCGGAAAATCCTCGGCGTACATCGCCCCGTGCAGCGCAATTAAGATCGCATCGCACGGCCCCGCCTGCTCAAACCCCTCCACCAACCGCTTCGCCAACTCCGCAAACGCCGTCCGGCTCACCGCCCCCCGTGGCGTCGCATGCGAATACACCGTCGGCACCATCGTCCATCCCTGCCGCCGCCCCTCCTCCACAAACCCCGCCACTTCCGTGCTCCCCGCTCCCCACCGCTCCAGCGTCGGTTCCACCCATTCGAAATCGGCTAACTCCGTCTTCGCCGGGTTAAATGAGTTCGATTCGTGCATAATCGAACCGAGCGCTACCCGAAAAGTCTTAATTTGTGAGGCAATAGAGGTCGAGGCAATCGAAGTGGAGGCAAGCATCGTCATGGCATTCCTACGGCTGAATTTCATCGCGTCCAAAGTATGCCACACAAACAAGCGTTTTTCTATTGAAACCTCCCGCCGCGCCTTCCTCGGCTTCCCCTTTGCCTTCCCTCTCGCCTACGATCGACAAGGCCGCGTCACCCGCTCCGAAAGCCGCTCGGCCGAAGGCTTCGCCGAGCCCCTCCCCGGCGCCCCGCCCATCGAGATGCTCCAACTCCCCGCCGGCCCCCTCCGCCTTCCCACCGGCCGCGAAACCGTCGTCTCCTCCTTCGCCCTCGGCCGCTCTGAAATCACTGTCGCCCAGTGGAACGCCGTCGCCAAACTCCCCAAACGAAAACGCCTCCTCCGCCCCTTGAAAACCGGCAAAGACTCCCCCTTCGGCTGGCAACCCGAACAAGCCGCCGAAACCGTCGCCTTCCACGACGCCATCGAATTCTGCGCCCGCCTCTCCAAACACTCCGGCCGCCTCTACCGCCTCCCCACCGACCACGAGTGGGTCTACGCCTGCCGCGCCGGAACCTCCACCGACTTCTGGTGGGGCAACGCCTTCAACCCCGCTCTCGCCGTCGCCCCCAAAGAAACCGAAGCCCCCCACGCCCCCGCCTCCACCGGCTTCGCCAACCCCTTCGGCCTCTTCGATATCGTCGGCAACGTCGACGAATGGGTCGCCGACTCTGACCCCAAACGCGCCGACTTCCACCTCTACCGGCTCTCCGCCACCGAGTCCGACTGGCTCAGCGAAAAGTTCTCCCGCACCGACCTCGGTTTCCGACTAGCGGTCTAGTCTCTGCTATCTTATAAATTCCCCCGTCCGAACCCTCTACACCATGTCGTTTCAGATCCGCCCCCATAAGGAATTCCTCGTTCAGCCGGCCCTGCCGCCCGAGTTGTCCCGCCTCTCCGAACTCGCCTACAACCTGCTCTGGGTCTGGGAACCAAACCTCCGCGGTATGTTCCGCCGCCTCGACCCCATCGCCTGGCGCCACAGCGGACACAACCCCGTCCTCATGCTCGGCCAAGTTCCCCAAGCCAGCCTCGTCAAGGCCGCCGCCGATACCCGCTTCCGGTCCCTGTATAAGAAGGCCTGCGAGCGTCTCGACGCTTACATGGACGCTTCCACCGCCGCCCAGTCCGATAAGTTAATTGCCTACTTCTCCATGGAGTACGGCCTCGCCGAATGCCTCCCCGTCTACTCCGGCGGCCTCGGCGTCCTCTCCGGCGACCATCTCAAAGCCTCCTCCGATCTCGATCTCCCCCTCGTCGGCATCGGCCTGCTCTACCAGAAAGGCTACCTCCGCCAGTACCTCAATCAAGATGGTTGGCAAATTGAAAAATCCCCGGAAAACGACTTCTACACCCTCCCCATCCGTCCCGTCGTCCAACCGGACGGCTCCGAACTCATCGTCTCCGTCAACCTCCCCACCGGCATCGCCTACGTCAAAGCCTGGATCATCCAGGTCGGCCGCGTCCGCCTCTTCCTCCTCGATACCAACATCCCCCAGAACCCGAGCCCTGAACTCCGCAACATCACCGACCAGCTCTACGGCGGAGATTCCGACACCCGCATCCGTCAGGAAATCGTCCTCGGTATCGGCGGCATGCGTGTCCTTGGCGCCCTCGGCCTCAAACCCACCGTCTTCCACATGAACGAAGGCCACTCCGCCTTCCTCGCCGTCGAACGCATCCGTCTCCATATGGCCAATAGCGGCCTCAACTTCGACGAAGCCGTCGAAGCCATTCGCGCCAACAGCGTCTTCACTACGCACACCCCCGTCCCCGCCGGCATCGACCTCTTTGATCCGGGCCTGCTCCATTACTATTTCCGCGATTACTGCGCCTCCGCTGGCTTCTCATTCGACGCTCTCGCCGGCCTCGGCCGGCGCCATCCCAACGACAGCGGGGAACACTTCTCCATGGCCGTCCTCGCCATCAAAACAAGCTGTTGGCGTAACGGCGTCAGCGCCCTCCACGGCGAAGTCTCCCGCGAAATGTGGCAGGACCTCTGGCCGCAACTCCCCCCCCGCGAAGTTCCCATCACCTCCGTCACCAATGGCGTCCACGTCTCCACCTGGCTAAACGGCGATCTCGCCAGCGTCTACGACAACTTCCTCCAACCCGACTGGCGCGAACACTCCGAAAACAAATCCACCTGGGACCTCATCGACGACATCCCCTCCGAAGAAATCTGGGAAGCCCACAAAAAACGGAAACGCCAACTCATCACCTTCGTCCGCACCCGCGCCACCGCCGCCGCCACCCTCCGCAAGTCTTCCCCCACCGATATTCGCCGCCTCTCTGACATCCTCGATCCCGACGCCTTCACCATCGGCTTCGCCCGTCGCTTCGCCACCTATAAGCGAGCCACGCTCATATTCAAAGATCTCCCCCGCCTCAAACGCCTCCTGACCAACAACCGCATGCCGGTCCAAATCCTCGTCTCCGGCAAGGCCCATCCCAAAGACATCCCCGGCAAAACCCTCATCCGCGAAATCGTCCAACTCTCCCGCGACCCCGAAATCGCCCGCCGCCTCGTCTTCGTCGAAGACTACTCCATGCAGGTTGCCCGCGAACTCGTCCAAGGCGTCGACCTCTGGCTCAACAACCCCCGCCGTGGCGAAGAAGCCTGCGGCACCTCCGGCATGAAAGCCGCTCTCAACGGCAACCCCAACCTCTCCGTCCTCGACGGCTGGTACGACGAAGCGTACGAAACCTCCGGCGGCTGGGCCATCGGCGACCGCGAACCCTACTCCGAGGACCAGGACGAGATGCACACCGCTGCCCTCCTCTCCCTCCTCGAAAACGAAATCGTCCCCCTCTACTACTCCGCCCGCACCGACGAAGTGCCGCACGAATGGGTCCGTCGCATGAAGCTGAGTCTCAAAAACGTCACCCCGCAGTACGACGCCAAGCGCATGCTCAACGAGTATTCCAGCCTCCTCTATAACCCCGCTCACGAACTCGCCGCCGAAACCGCCGCCAAAAACTTCCAGGCGGCCAAAGTCCTCGCCGTCTGGGATAAGCAGGTTCACGAAGTCTGGAGTAGCGTCCGCTTCGTCGAAATCGACGGCGGACCCATCTCCACCATCCAAACCGGCAAAGCCCTCCCCCTCCGCGCCACCATCGAACTCGCCGGCCTCAAACCCGAAGATGTCCGGGTCGAAGCCGTCGTCGGCCGCATCGATGCCGACGGCAATCTCGAAGATTCCAGCGTCATCGCCCTCCCCGTCATTGAGCAGCACGGCACGGTCTTCTCCTTCGGACGCGAATACTCGCCCCTCCAAACCGGCCGCCTCGGCTTCGCTTTCCGCGTCAGTTCGAACCACTATCGCGACCCCCTGACTCGGCCCACCAACGCCCTCCTGAGGTGGTCCGACTAGCCGCCCCCCTGTCATTCGTGGTACATCTCTAAGCAACCACATGGACGGCGATCGGAAATACAAACAGGCCGGTTACCAGGACTCTTCCTCGGAAAAAACCAAAGGTGGCGGCAGCAAAGCCGACCACCACATCAACGGCGAATACTATGGCCCCCGTGCGCCTCTCGAAGGCCCCCGCACCCC
>JBKJLJ010001041.1:0-4403 GCA_046597015.1 Bryobacteraceae bacterium | reverse complement strand
CGGAAGGGTTGCCGGATGGGGACGTGCAGGCAGTGGGGGTGGCGGGGGACGTGGCGGTGGCGGGGACGCCGCTGGGGGCGGCGCTATTCCGGGCGGGGAAGTTTGAACGGAGATTGGCGGAAGGATTTTTTGTGCGGTCGCTGCTCGTGGAGGGTGAGACGCTATTGGCGGGGACGATGGAGGATGGGTTGGTGACGGTGCCATTGGGGGCGACGGGGAGGCCGGTGGTGACGGGGCAGGTGGAGATTCGGCAGGTGGTTTCGGCGACGCGGGTGTTGACGCGGACTACGCTCGTTTCAAAGGGGAATCCGGTGGTGACGGCACCGGCTGGATTGTTGACCGACGGGAACGTTTCGGCCTTGGCGATGGATGGGGCGGGGCGGTTGTGGGTGGGGTATTTTGATCGGGGATTGGATGTTTTAGGGACCGACGGGCGGGTGGCGCATTTCGAGAATGACCGATTGTTTTGCGTGAACCGGATTGTTCATGGGGCGGGGCGGACGGCGGTGGCGACGGCGAATGGGTTGGTGTACTTCGATGGGTCGGGAAAGCAGAAGCAGGTGTTGACGAAGGCGGACGGGTTGATTGCCACCCACGTAACGGACTTGTTGTTGGGGGACGATCGGGTCTATGTGGCAACGCCGGCTGGAATTACGTTTTTGGACAAGACGGGGGCGCGGTCGTTTAACGCTTTTCATGGGCTGGTGAACAACCACGTCTATAGCTTGGCGGCGCGGGGAACGGAGATTTTTTGCGGAACATTGGGCGGAATTACGCGTCTCCATCAGGGAGAACTGCGCGTGAGTTACAACACGGCGAACTCGGGGTTGGGGGCGAACTGGGTTTCGGCGATGGCCGTGGCGGGGACGGACCTTTACTCGGGGACTTATGGGGGCGGAGTCTATCGGCTGGATGGGAACAACCAATGGCGGGGTTTTGCAAACGATTTGCCTAAGAATGTGGTGGTGAACCCGGGGGCTATGCTGGCGACGGCGCAGGGGGTTTATGCGGGAACGCTTGAGCATGGGTTGCTGTTTTACGACTTAGTGAATCTGCGTTGGCAGGTGATTACGCGGGGGTTGCCGTCTGTTAATGTGACGGCGCTTGCCTTAGGGAATGGGTACCTTTACGCTGGTACGGACAACGGTCTGGTGAAGATTGTGGAAACGGGGTTACGAGTTTGATGCGCTACGCGATATTTCTATTGGCTTCGGCGGGTCTGTACGGCGATGCCGGGAGCTTGATTCCGACGAATAAGCAGGCGCCGGATCCGGCCGTGCTGTCGATGGAAGAGATGGCGATTGACGTGCAGATTGATGGCTCGTCGGTGAAGGTATTGACGCGGCAGATCTTCGCAAACAAGACGGCGGGGGTGCTCGAAGGGAACTACGTCTTTGCGCTGCCGGGGAGCGCCCTGCTATCGGACTTTGCCGTGTGGGACGGAGCGACGCGGATTCCGGGGGTGATTCTGGAGCGGAAGCGGGCGGAGGAGCTTTACAACGACATCCGGTTGCAGACGATTGACCCGGGGCTATTACAGTTGGGCGAACGGGACGTGGATGAGGCGAAGCGGACGAGTGTGTTCAGCGCGCGGGTAGTGCCGATTCCGGGTTATGGGACCAAGCGAATGGAGATGGAGTATCACTCGCGGTTAGATCTGGGTTCGATTCTGGCGTTGCCGCTGAAGCCGGACGCCTATAAGCAGCAAAAAGTGGGGCGGTTATGGATCACGGTGACGGTGACGTCGGCGCATGCGATGAAGGATTTCCAAGTGCTGTCGAAGGGGTATCCGCTGCAGATTCTGGAGAAGAAGCCGAACCTAGTGCGGGCGAGCTTGGACGTGCGGAACTTCGAGTTGACGGAGGATTTTGTGGTGCGGGTGGACCGGGAGGCGGCGACGGCGGACCGGTTGGCGGTGACGACGCAGCGGGAAGAGGCGACCGGGCCGGGATATTTTGAGGCTTCGTTGTTCGTGGCCCCGCAGGCGGCGGCGGAGTCGGCTCCAAAGACGGTGGTGGCTTTGTTTGATGCATCGCTATCGATGCAGTGGGAGAAGTTGGAACGGGGTATGCGGGCGGTGACGGAGTTGTTGATGGGGTTGGGGCCGCAGGACAAATTTCATTTATTGGCGTTCAATTCTCAGGTGGCGGCGTTCGCGCCGGCGGCGACGGCGGGGGGCAAGGCGTCGGCGGAGCAGGCTTTGGCATGGCTGAAGACGCAGCCGCTGCGCGGGGCGACGGATTTGGGCGGGGCGCTGATGAAGGGGTTGGCGTTGACGGAAAAAGATGGGATTTTGGTGCTGATTAGCGACGGGGGGGCGACGTCGGGGCAGGTGCGGACGGGGAAATTATTGGAAGACTACGCCAAGGCTTGGGCGGGGAAGAAGCCGCAGACATTTATGTACGCGGTGGGGGACGATGCGAATGGAATCTTAATGAAAGCGCTGGCACGACAGAACGGGGTGTTTGAGTGGGTTCGTTCGACGGAGCCGGAAGAGTTTAAGCTGCGGTGGTTTTTGGAGAAGTTGGGAAAGAGCGCCGTGGAGGGTGTAGCGCTGGATGTGCAACCGAGGACGGCGGTCTCGCTTGTTTATCCGCTGCATGAGGCGGTGTATCCGGGGAGTGAGGCGGTCTGGGTGGGGCAGTATGGGCAGCCTGCAAATGCGACGTTCAAGGTGCGCGGGGCTTCGGCGACGGTGAACCTGCCAGCGATGGAGACGGCTCATCCGCAATTGCCGCGGACCTGGGCGAAGGCGCGCGTGGACGCTTTGCTCGAGAAGATAGACCGGGAAGGGGAAGACAAAGCGACGATTGAAGAGATTATTCGCTTGTCGAAGAAGTACAAGTTTGTGACGCCTTATACGAGCTTTTTGGCGGCGCCACGGGCGTTGCTGCGGCCGCGGTTGATTCGGCCGGGCGACCCAGTGATTCGAGTGCGAACGGATGCCGCGATTGCGAGCGTGGTGGCGGTGTTTCCATTTGGCTTGACGAAGGCGTTGAAGTTTTTGCCGGAAGAGGATGTTTGGCAGACGCGGTTTTTGGCGCCGCCAGATATGGTGGACGGAACGCATGCCGTGAAGCTCGTGATGAGGGATAAGAACGGCCGGACTTACCGGGAGGCGAAGACCTTTCTGGTTGTAAGTAAGCCGCCGTTGGTTTCGGCCAAGCTATCGGCAAGTTCGGCGCGGCGGGGGGAGCGGGTGATGGTGACCGCGAATGCGGGGGCGACGACGCGGACAATAACGGCGAAGATGTACGGGGCGGAGACGGCTTGGCTGAAGTGGGATGCGAGTAAGAACGTTAGTGTTGGGTATTTGACGGTTCCGGCGGGGATGCCCGCGGGTAAGTATTCGATTCAGGTTACGGCGGAAGACATTGCTCATAACATCAGCACGAAGGAGGTGTTCCTTGCGGTACTTCCTTAGTTTCGTTTTCGTGGCGGCGGCTTGGGCTGCCGATTTACCGAGTTACATTTCGACGGTGGAAGGGCGGAACCGGTTAGAGGACGTTTTCTACCGGGTGACGACGTTTGCGGGGAATACGCTGGCGTGGCGGAAGTCACCGGCGGAGACGCGGGTGGCGTTGACGGCGCAGATCCAGGCGGAGGCGAACGACGCGCGGCTGCATTATTTGCGGGCCCGGGAAGCGGAGCTGCAGCTTGATTTTGGGGCGGCGGAGGCGGACTTCGAGCGGTATGTTCAGTTGGCTCCGAATAAAGGGCCGGCGTATTTGGAGAAGGCGAACTATCATCACCGACGGCTAGAGCCGGCCAAGGAGATCGCTGCGTTGTTGGCGGCGAAGGCGTTCCCGCGGGCGCTGACCGAGGCGAAAGAGCAGTTACTGGATCCGCTGCCGGTGTATAAAGCGTGGGAGGCGGCGGAGCCGAATAGTGAGAGTTTGTATACGGTGTATCTGCCGTATCTGCTGGAGAAGAAAAACTTTGGCGAGTATGAAGCGATTCTGGGACGGCGCGTATTTACCGATGCTTTGGAGAGACGGGCGGCGCTGGAGTCAGCGCGGAGCGGGTCGGCCGCGGCGCTGGCGCTCTATGACAAAGAGGCTCCGGAGTCGGCGAAGTATTTTGAGTTACTGAAATCTTCGAAGCGGTTGCGGGCCTATCTGGAACTGCAACGGCAACGGACGGTGAGCGAGCCGCGGAACGTTGATCCGGTCCGGCGGATGTTTTGGATGCACTTTTACGCTGACCGGAAGGACGCGGCGCAGCGAGTGCTGTATGAGTTTCAACAACGGGGCGGCGCGGAGCCGTTGGCGATGGCGAAATTATACGAAGCGGCCCAAAACGTGGATGAAGCTGCTCACTGGTATAGCCGGGCGGATGGCGAAGAGGCCATGGCGAATTTGACGATGTTGTTACTGCAACATGCCGGGCAGCCCATTCGGCTG
>JBKJLJ010000999.1:0-4272 GCA_046597015.1 Bryobacteraceae bacterium | reverse complement strand
GAAGACGGCCTGGTGGCCACCGCAATCGACGACCTCCAGTACCGGAAAAACAACGATTGGGACGACCGCTTCAGCGACTTCTGGGTCGTCGATACGGTAACCGGAGAGCGCCGGATGCTCGCGCGGAAGACGACCGGAGCGCCGATCCTTTCGCCGGACGGCAAGTCCGCCGTGTATTTCTCGAAAGGCGATTGGTGGGGGGTGAGGTTGGCGAACATGACCTCGACCAACTTGACCGCGCATTTGAAGGTGAAATTCTCGAGCGAACTGCACGATTCGCCCGGCGGGGCGGGGAACTATGGCAACAGCGGCTGGACCAAAGATGGCCGCTACTTTTTAGCCAACGACCGGTTCGACGTTTGGGCGCTGACGCCCGACGCGGCCACCGCCAAGAACGTGACCGAAGGGGTCGGCCGGAAGGAGAAGTTGCAGTTTCGCATCGTCCGGCTCCGCGCCGATCCACGGGACCGCGGCGTGGACCCGGCCGAGTCGCTCCTGCTGCGGGCCGAGAACGAAGTGACCCGCGAGACGGGCTTCTACCGCGATTCGCTCGAAGGCGATGCCGTGCCGCAGAAGCTGATGATGGGGCCGAAGAACTTCCGCGCCCCGACCAAAGCCAGGAACGCCGATGTGCTGTTGACCGCGGCGACCACGTTCTCGGAATCCCCTGACTTGCTCGTCACCAACTCGACTTTCTCCAAGACCGAGAAGATCACGAACGCCAACCCGCAGCAGGAGACCCTCGCCTGGGGCAAGGCCGAGATGATGCAGTTTACGAATCTGAACGGCGTCCCGCTGCAGGGTGTTCTGATCAAACCGCCCGACTTTAATCCGGCGAAAAAGTATCCCTTGATGGTTTACATCTACGAGCGGCTTTCGCAGACGCTCCACACCTTTACCGACCCCGCCCCAAGCCACCGGATGAACCCGACGTTGTACGCCTCCAACGGCTACGTCGTGCTGATGCCGGACATCGCCTACACGGTGGGCTACCCGGGGCAGAGCGGCATGAACGCGGTGCTGCCGGCCGTGCAGAAGATCGTCGACCAGGGCTACATTGATGAAAAGTGGATCGGCATTCAGGGCCACTCCTGGGGCGGCTATCAGATCGCCTACATGGTGACTAAAACGAACCGGTTTCGCGCCGCGGCGCCGGGCGCGCTGGTGGGGAATATGTTCTCGGCCTACTCGGGCATTCGCTACGGCACCGGCATCCCACGGCAGTTCCAATACGAGCGGACGCAGAGCCGGATCGGCGGCAGCATTTGGCAATATCCGCTGCGTTTCCTGGAAAACTCGCCGGTCTTCGAAGCCGACCGCGTCGAAACACCGATACTGATGCTGCACAACGATGGGGACGACGCCGTGCCGTGGACCCAGGGCATTGAGTTCTTTCTGGCCCTGCGCCGCATGAACAAAGAGGCTTACTTCTTCAACTACAACGGCGAGCCGCACGGCATTCGCAAGCGCGCCAACCAAAAGGACTATTCCGCGCGCATGTTCCAGTTCTTTGGTTATTACTTGAAGGGTGATCCGAAACCGGAGTGGATGGTGAAGGGAATCCCCTTCGTCGAACGGGATGACCCGAAGAACCAAGCGGGCTATCTACAATAGAAGTTGGCATGAACCACCACGATCACGAGCGCCGCACCGTCCGCGTTAAGCGAGTCGACGAAGTCACTTCGCTCGACGAAATGTTTCGACATTGTCTTCCCGCCTTTGGCGGCGCGTATTTGCGCCGTATCTACGAAATTCTCGACCGTGCGATTGGCCTGGGTTGTCCGATGACCCTTGCTATCGCCGGGCCCATCACGGTCTCCGGCCAGCACCAAACCTGGCTCATCCCGCTGCTCGAAACCGGTTGGGTGGCCTATCTGTCGACGACTGACGCGGTCTGCTACCACGACGGTCATCGGTCGCTCGACGGCCGCCGGGACCCCGTTTTCGAAGTGCCGATCTTCGGCGACGACGGTGCCCTGCGTGATGAGAAGACGATCCGGGTGACCGACATGGCGTTCGACGAAGACGTGCTGATGGACCAGGACCGTTTCCTAACGGCGCTGCTGAGCCATCCCGATTTCCAAAAGCGCATGACGGGCACGGAGATGCGCAACAAGCTTGGCAAATGGTACCAAGCGATTGAAGAGCGCAACGGCGTGGAACAGGGTCTGCTGGCGAAATGCCATGAGATGGCGATTCCGGTTTTCGTTGGCGCACCGGGCGATGGCAGCGTTTTTCTGAATTCGATGAAGCTGTGGGCGATGCGCGAGAGCGGCCTGATCCCGGAATATGGTTTCGATCTCGACATCCACGCCGAGGTGTTCGAAGCCTGCGCCTACCATCGTTGGGGCCTGTTCGACAGCGATGCGAAATCGCTCGCTACGTTCATGCTCGGCGGCGGGGTGCCGAAGAATTACAATCTGCAGCCGGAGCCCGCGCTGGGTCAGATTCTGGGTTTGCCGGATGTCCGCGGCTACGCCTTCGACGTCCAGATTACGACGGCCCCGGTCACCGACGGATCGCTTTCGAGCTGCCCGCCGGCCGAGGCGGTGACCTGGGGGAAGGTGGACCGCGATACCTACTTGCAGTCAACCGAGAGCATGCAAGGAGACTATTCGGCGGTGGTGCCGTTTTTGATCAAAGCGCTTCTCGATCGGCGGAAGAAATTCGAGCGGCTGAAGGAAGAACTGGGCGAAGAGACCCTGTTTGAAAGGCATCCCGAGGCGAAAGGCTATCTCCGTCCCCGCGCCGGCTATCGGCTTTTTGAGCAGCGCGAACCGCTGGTTGAAAAGCTCCGCGAAGCGGTGCGCGACAACGCGGAATGGTTGAAGGAAACCCTGACCTACCCCTTGGCGGTGCCCGCCAAATGAGGCAACCGGTACACGTCTTCTACGCCGGGGCCCATCTATTCCGGCCCGATATTGTTGAGAAAGTCAGCACTGTCGCGCTGCGCGCCCTGGCGGCTTTTGAAACGCCCTATCGCAAACAAGTGGAAGCCAAGTTGCGCTTAGAGCCCATTGAAGACTACCGGATCGATTTCGAAGATGGCTACGGCGACCGTCGACCCGATGAGGAAGAGGCGGACGCCTATCGGTGTGGGAAGATTCTGGCGGCTGGGGTGGGACTGCCCTGCGTCGGCATTCGGATCAAGCGGGGTGGAATTCCCACGCTTCGTACGTTTCTTGACAGCCTCGGAACGATGCCGCCGAACTTCCGGGTGACGGTGCCGAAAGTAGAGAACCCGGAAGAGGTGGCGAGGGTGGCGGCCGAATGTCCGGGTGCCCATATTGAAGCGATGATTGAAACGGCCCCGGTGCTCCGCCGGCTCCACGAGATCCCGGCCGATAGCCTACATCTGGGTCCTTACGATCTCATGGCCTCGCTCGGAATTCCCGCGTCCTTTCAAAATCTCAATCATTCGACGTGCACGATGGTTCGCATGCAGATGCTCGCCACTGGCAAGACGGTCGTCGACGGTCCAACGAAGACGCTACCCGTCGGGGACAATCCGCAACTCGGCTGGCAGCGACATCGCGAGGACATCTGGCGGTCGCTGAGCGAAGGCTACTACCAAAGCTGGGACATTCATCCCGCCCAACTCGTCTCCCGCTATGCCACGTTGATCGAGTTCTACATGCAGCACCTGCCCGCCGTTCGCGAGCGCCTCGCCAATTTTGAGGGCATCGCGACGCGACTGGGCACGCAGTTCGACGACGCGGCCACGATGCGGGGCCTCCGCGCGTTTGCCGAACGAGCGGCTTACTTGGTGTCGCGGTAGGTCAACGGCGGCTTGGCGTTTTTGGGCAGCCGCGATTCGTAAGTGAAGCCGGCCCGGCGCTGGTCGAACGACGCGCGGACGGCCGTTAGCTGCGCCGGATCGGCGTACAGATCCATGGCCGTCAGCGCCAGCACTTTCGCGGCCAACACCATGCCCTTCCGGCCAATGCTCATGCCTGTGCAGGCGGTGGACTGCCAGGAGTGCAGCGGGATGCCTGGGACCACTGAAGCAATGCTGAGCTCCGACGTGGGAACCGCCCAAGAAACATCGGCGGCGTCCGTAGAGGCGGATCCGCTTCCGCGGGCAATCGACTGAATCTGGGCCTCGCTGCCTAAGGGCAGATCGGGGTCAGTGAAGAGCGTCTTTCGCAAAGTGCTGGCAAACGCGGTCTCCTCGGCTCCGTATTGAATCCCGCCCAACACTCGCAGGTGGCGATCGTAGATTGCGGCCAGCGCATCATTCGGCAGCATGTTGTAGACGGCGGAAAGAATTTC
>JBKJLJ010000991.1:0-5032 GCA_046597015.1 Bryobacteraceae bacterium | reverse complement strand
GCGGATCCCTGCTGCCAAACCAGCAGCTCGGATGCGGTGCAGCACTTTCAAGCTGAGGACAAAGTAAATCCACCTGCCTTGGCTCAATTGGATTTAGGCTTTGCAGACTCATGCTGGCCAAGCTTGACGCCGGTTCTCAATATTCGGTCGTTCGTCCTAGACATCTCGCCGCACCCTCCACCGGACCCTCTGGTCCGACAATCGCTTCCATTGCTGATCTAAACCTCCGTTTGCTTTTCGCTTTGCGGACGCCTTAGTGCGCCCGTGATCTTGTGTTTCCGAGAAGCATCAGGAGGAAGTGTATGCCCGCACCCAAGCGATCCGGCATGCTCCTATCGTTCGTTGCTGTCGCCATCTCTCCCGTATATGGGGAGCAAGCGGTATCGACACCCGAGCGGGAGCGCGTCGTCCAAATGGACGAACTCGTCCAGGAGTTATTGAAGAATAGTCCCGCGCTGCGAAGCGCGCAGTACAGGATGGATGCCGCGATGAAACGGCCATCTCAGGTCAGCACGCTGCCCGAGCCCAAACTCAGCGTGAGCAACTTCGGCGTTGGCCATCCGCTGTCGCGATTGCAGGACAGCAACTTTGCCTACCTCGGCTTGGGCGTGTCGCAAGAGATCCCTTATCCGGGTAAGCTGGCGCTTGCCGCCGAGGAAGCGAAGCGAGGTGCCGAGGCCGATCGCGAAGTCTATCGAGCACTGATTTTGGATGCGACGGCCCAGGTAAAGTCCGCCTATTACGAATGGTACGGGGCCGCCAAGGCGATTGAAATCACGCATAAGAATAGAGATATTCTTCAGCGGCTCGAACAGATCGCCCGCGCCCGCTATTCGGTCGGCAAAGGCCTTCAACAGGATGTTCTAAAAGCGCAAGTCGAGCTGACCACATTGGAACAACAGCTTGAAGTTCTCGGCCAGCGGAAGGCAACGGCCGAAGCGCGGATTCAGTCGCTCATCAACAGCGAACGACCGCTCGGCCAGCCGGCGGAAGTGACTCCGTTCGCTGTCACGGCCGAACTCACCGAAGTGCTTGCCGCGTTGGACGCGCTGTCTCCAAAACTGAAGACCAAACAGGCGATGATCGATGGGCGCGCCGTCGCTATCGAACGCTCGAAGCGAGAGTACCGCCCGGACTTTGCCGTCAACGCGCAATGGCAAAAAACCGGCGGCCCATTCCGGGACTACTACATGATCTCGGCGGAGGTGAAAATACCCCTCTACTTCTGGCGCAAACAACGGCTCGGCGTTGAAGAATCTGTGGCGAGGTTCCGAGAGGCTCGGCAAGACTACCTGGCTGACCGTCAGGAACTGGTCTTCCAAGTGAAAGACTTATTCCTCACCGCCAAAACCAGCGAGCGGTTGCTGGCTTTGTATCGCGAGGGAGTCATCCCGCAGTCGGCCCTTTCTCTGGAATCCGCCTTGGCCGCGTATCAGGTAGGGAATGTGGATTTCCTCACGCTGATGAACAACTTCTCGACGGTGCTGACTTACGAGATGCAATATTACGCCGAGATCGCCAAACATGGCCAAGCTGTCGCCCGCCTGGAGGCGTTGATCGTCATGCCGCTTACTGAACGCCAAGGAGGTAAGTGACCCATGCGCCGCAAGCTATCGCTTTTTCTGGCCTTCCTTGTTGTTGTCGCAGCGGCCACCGCGACGCTTTACATGTGGCGGCCGGATCTGTTTGTCCGCGAAGTGGCCATCGCCGTTCCCGTGAAGAAGTCGGAATACTACTGCCCCATGCACCCGCAGCAGAAGTCCGACAAACCGGACAACTGTCCCATTTGCAGCATGAAGATGGTGAAGCTCGAAAAGATGGATCCGGTCGAGCACGATCATGCCGCTGACTCCCCGCCGGCAGCGTCCACAGAAACTCCCGCCGTCTTCATCTCTCCCGAACGCCAACAACTGATCGGCGTCAAGACCGCTGTAGCGGAGCATCGGACACTTTCGAAAGAGATCCGATCCGTGGGCAAGGTCGCCTTCGACGAGACCAAGGTGACTCACATTCACACTAAAATCTCGGGGTTTATCGAAGAGGTCTTCGCCGACTTTGTCGGCAAGCCAGTTCGGAAGGGGCAGGCGCTCTTTACGCTCTACAGCCCAGACCTGGTTGCCACGCAAGAGGAATACTTACTGGCGATTCGCTCCAATCAAAGTCTCAAGGGAAGTTCCTTGCCTTGGGTCGCGGGAGGCTCGATTAATCTGCTCGAAGCCGCCCGTAAACGTCTTCAACTTTGGGATGTCAGCGACCAGGAGATTCGCGAGTTGGAGACCTCGGGCAAGGCCAAGCGAGCCTTGACGGTATACTCACCCGTCGATGGAATCGTCACGGAGAAGGTCGCTTACCACCATGGCACGAGCGTAACGCCGGAGATGGATCTTTTCACCATCGTCGACTTTTCGACCGTGTGGGTGCTTGGGCAAGTGTATGAGCACGAACTGTCGCTCGTGCGGATCGGCCAGTCCGTACAAGTTGAGTTTCCCAACGGCGCTGGAATTCGCTCGCGGACCGGTCAAATCTCGTTCATCTCGCCCACCCTCGATCCAAAGACACGCTCTGCCGAAGTTCGAGTGGTGCTGAAGAATCCCGATCTGACGCTGCGCCCCGATATGTACGTGGACTTCAAGTCTCGTGTCAGCTTTGGGTCGCCGCTGGTGGTGCCCACCGATGCCGTGCTCGACAGCGGAACCGAGCGCTACGTTTTCGTCGATAAGGGGCAGGGCTACTTCGAGCCGCGCAGCGTTACCGTCGGCCAGGAGGCCGATGGCTTTTACGCAATTGAGCGCGGATTGAAGCCAGGCGAACGCGTTGCGACCGCGGCCAACTTCATTCTGGACTCCGAAAGCCGGCTCAAAGGCGCTCTGACGGACATGGGCAAGCCGTCATCGTCGAAGGCAGCGCCAACCAGCGCCCCTTCGCAAAGTCTGCAAGTCGAAATCCTGGAGCCCAAGACCGCCAAAACTGGCGCGAATCGCGTGCGGCTCATGGCCAAGGATGCGCAGGGGAACCCAATTACCGACGCCGAAATTGAAATCAGCCTTTTCATGCCGCAAATGGGTGCGATGGCCCCGATGCGATCCGCCGCGAAGTTGAAGGCGATCGGCGGAGGCCAGTTTGCCGGCGAGGTGGATGTCCCCATGGCATGGACTTGGGAGACTACCGTGACCGCGAAGAAAGACGGAAGGATGATCGGTTCCGCAAGAACCTCGATCACGGCGCGGTAACTTATGATCAACGCCATCATTGAGTACTGCGCCGAGCACCGCGGATTCGTCGTGACCATCGTCATGGTCTTGACGCTGCTGGGAGTTTGGTCTCTGTGGCAGATTCCGCTGGACGCGATTCCGGATCTTTCCGACCCGCAGGTGATTATCTACACGGAGTGGCCGGGGCGGAGCCCAAACCTGGTTGAGGACCAGATCACTTATCCCATTGTTTCCGCCTTGCTCTCGGCTCCTAACGTGAAGGTTGTGCGCGGGAGTTCGGACTACGGCTTTTCCTACGTGTATGTGATCTTCGCCGAGGGCACCGACATTTACTGGGGTCGCAGCCGCGTGCTGGAATACATGAGTAAACTCACGGGCAAGTTACCGCAAGGGGTGACGCCCAAGCTGGGTCCGGACGCGACTGGGGTGGGCTGGGCTTTTCAATATGCGTTGGTCGATAAGTCGGGTAGGCACAATCTGGCGGAGATGCGATCTTTCAACGATTGGTTCCTGCGCTATTGGCTAGAAAGCGTGCCCGGGGTGGCGGAGGTTGCCACGGTCGGGGGCTTCGTGAAGAACTATCAGGTGACGCTCGACCCGACGAAGCTGCTGGCGTACGGAGTTCCCGTGCAGAAGGTGATGGACACGATTCGCAGTAGTAACAGCGAAGTGGGTGGGCGGGTGGTGGAGTTGACCGGCAAGGAGTATTTGGTCCGCGGACGGGGATACATTCAATCGCTCGAAGATATCGGGAACCTGGCGGTAGCGTCGGATGAAGCCGGTACACCGATCTACGTGAAGGATGTGGGCCGGGTGGAGCTGGTGCCGGATATGCGGCGGGGCGTGGCGGAGTTCAATGGCGAAGGCGAAGTGACCGGTGGCATCGTCGTAGTGCGATACGGGCAGAACGTGATGGATGTGATTCAGCGCGTGAAGGCCAAGCTGGCGGAGACCAGGACGGGGTTACCCGAAGGAACGGAGGTCGCGATCACCTATGACCGGTCGGACTTGATCCAGCGTTCCATCGATAATCTGCGGCACACACTCATCGAAGAGTTGCTCATCGTCAGCCTGGTGATCCTGATTTTCCTCTGGCACTTTCCGAGCGCGATCATTCCGATTGTTACGATCCCTATCGCCGTGATTCTGGCCTTTATCCCGATGTACGGAAGCGGCGTGACGGCCAACATCATGTCGTTGGGAGGGATTGCGATTGCTGTTGGCGCGATGGTGGATGCGTCGATTGTCGTGGTGGAGCAGACGCACAAGAAACTGGAGCAGTGGGAGTCGGCGGGCCGGCCGGGAAGCCCTTCGCGCGTGATCATCGATGCGGTAAAAGAGGTTGGGGGGCCAAGCTTCTTTTCTCTGCTGGTGATTGCGGTTTCGTTCCTGCCGATCTTCGCGCTTCAATATCAGGAAGGCCGGCTTTTCAAGCCGCTGGCCTTCACGAAGAACTTCTCCATGGCGATTGCGGCCGTGCTGGCGATCACTCTCGACCCGGCGCTGCGGTTGTTACTGATGCGCGTCGATCCGTTCCAGTTTCGACCCAGATGGCTAGCCGCCATCGTGAACGCGATCTGCGTGGGAAAGATTCATAGCGAGGAAAGGCATCCGATCAGCCGCCCGTTGATGTGGCTCTATCGGCCCGTGGTGCACTTTTCCTTGAACTGGAAATGGCTTGTAATCACTCTGGCAATGCTGTTGGTTGTCGCCACAATTCCCGTTTACAAGAAGCTGGGTTCGGAGTTCATGCCGCCTCTCAATGAGGGAAGCATCTTGTACATGCCGATCACGCTCCCCAGCGTCTCCGTGACGGAAGC
>JBKJLJ010000543.1:0-7376 GCA_046597015.1 Bryobacteraceae bacterium | reverse complement strand
GAGGCCGGCATCGAGCGTGAGCTTCGACGAGACCTGCCACTTATCCTGGACGTAGAAGTTCGAGATGAACTCGCGGCGGGCGGGGAAAACGAAGGGGAGGTCGCGGCCGCTTTGGTTGGGGGCGTCGAGCAGGAAAGCAGCGAAAGCGTTGGAGAAATTGCGGCGGGTGTCGGATACAGTACCCGTTTGAGCCGGGTTGTATTCGAAGCGGCCGCGCGGGTTGAATGTTTGGGTTTGGAGAAGATCGTTGCGCTCGCGGCGGAAGTCGGCACCGAAGCGGACGATGTGTTTGGCGAAGGTTTTGGAGAAGTTGTTGACGATGCCGAACGTGGTGACGGCGCGAGCCCAGGGCAGACTGGGCGAGAAACCAACGAGCGGGGAGGCGTAGCCGTTGATGCGGATTTCAGCGAGGCCGCTGGTCCAGGAGTCGAGGTTCACCCCGCGGATCCCGATCTCTTCGGAGGTCTTCAGACCGGTATCGGAGGCAAGAGCGTCATTGCGGTTGCGTACCACACCAACGCGGGATTCCCAAACGAGAGTGGGGTTCAAGACCTTGGTATAGTTGACGCCAGCGCTCTGGGTGCGGGCAGGGCCAGTGCCCCCGAAGCCGCCGCCGCGGAAGCCGCCGTAGATACCGGCGGGACCGAATATGCCTGGGTCAAGTACGACTGCTTTTTGCAGGCTATAGCGGACAGACAGTCGGTCGTTGCTTCCGATGACCCAATCGACTTTGCTATCCATCTGGTCGAGGTTTTTGACGCGAACGCTGTTCTGGGAGTAGTTGATTTGGCCTTCAGGCGCGTTCAGGTTTGGGGCGGGAACGAAGCCAAGAATCCGGCGGGAAATCGGGCTTATGCGGTTTGGCGGGATGATGTTACCGGGAAAGGCGGTGCGTCCATTCCCGGCGGCGTCGCCAGTGAGCGGGTCATAAATGGTAGAACCGCCAGCGGACAGATCGCCGGCGCGGAAGGCAGCACCGGGAAGTCCCCCGCGGTTCACTTGGCCGAGGTGGTCGCGGCTGCCTTGATAGTCGCCGAAGAAGAAGAGTTTGTCGCGAATGATCCGACCGCCGAGGGTGCCGCCGAACTGGTTATAAGTGGTTGGCGCCTTCGTGATGGCGAAGGTGTTGCGAGCCTGAATGTTTTCGTTGCGGTGAAAGTGGAAGAGGCTACCGTGGTAGTCGTTGGCTCCGCTGCGAAGGGTGACATTGGTGACGGCGCCACCGGCGTTGCCGAACTCCGGGTCGAAGTTGGAGGTGGAGACGTCCACGGTCTGAATCGCTTCGGCGGGCGGCACGAGAGCGGTGAGATTGCCGTTATCGATTTTGTTTTCGATACCTTCGATTTGGAAGTTATTGAACTGGCGGCCTTGGCCGTTGACGCGGACGCTGAGGGAATCCTGGGAGTTATAGAATTCGGAGTGAGGCCGGAAAGGGCGGCCAACGCCTGGGACGAGGAGGAGAAGGCCCTGGTAGTTTCGGTTGTAGAGCATGGGCATAGACTGAAGCTGTTTTTGATCGATCTTGCCACCGGTATCGGCGCGGTCCGTTTGGAGAAGTGGCGCGGCGGACGCACTGACGTCGATGGTCTGGGTGACCGCACCGGGAGTCAGTTCAAAATTGACGCGGGCGGTGGAGTTGGGCAGCAGTTCGACGCCGGAACGGAGGGACTTATTGAAACCCGCCTTTTCCGCTTCGACCCGATAGGAGCCAGGATCCAGACTGACGAAGAAGAAGTTACCGGTGTCGTTGCTCTCAGCGGAGCGGCGGGAGTTCGTCTGCGTTTCGACGATGGAAACTTTGACGCCGGGAACGACCGCACCGGACTGGTCGGTGATAACACCCAGGATTTGGCCTTTCAAAACTTGGGCGGAAAGGGGAGCCCGCGACAGACAAAGCGCGGTGATCAGGGCTAACGCAGCAGGGCGAAAACGCATCATGGAGACAAGACCTCTGCGGAGATATTATCACAACCATTAGCCGCCATCGGGATGGCCAAGAGGAGTACGATATCTGTATGACGAGACGCGAGGCAATGGCAGCGGCAGCCGCGGGAATGACCATAGTGACTAGCGCACAGGCCAAGCCAGCCGCGCTAGGCGGCGACCCGGTCCGAAAGAAGGCATTCCCTGGGTGGCCCATCGTCGGCCCCGCGGAGAAAGAGGGGATACAACGGGTATTGACCAGCGGCAAATGGTACCGCGGCAATGGGAAAGAGGTAGCGACCTTTGAAGAACGGTACGCCCAACTCGTCGGCAGCAAGCATTGCCTGGCTACCGCCAACGGGACGAGTGCGCTGATGGTGGCGCTGCATGGTTTGGATGTCCAGGCCGGTGACGAAGTGATTGTGCCGCCGTACACCTTCATTGCGACGGTTAACGCGGTGCTGTCCAAATGCGCATTGCCGGTATTCATTGATACCGACGCGGCGACGTTTCAAATGGACGCCGGCAAGATCAGTGGGGCTGTGACGGACCGTACGGTGGCGGTGATCCCGGTTCATATAGCAGGATCCCCTGCCGATCTGGACGGCGTTTTGGCGGCGGCGAAGGCCAAGGGGATAAAAGTGCTGGAAGACGCCGCGCAGGCGCATTTGGCGGAGTGGAAGGGCAAGCGGGTGGGTACGCTGGGCGACTGCGGGACGTTTAGTTTTCAAGCGTCGAAGAACCTGAACTCCGGCGAGGGCGGGGCGGTGGTTTCCAATGACGGGGACTTCATTGAACGCTGTTATGCGTACCATACGAATTCCAATGCGCGGAAGCCGCCAGCGGGGAGCAGCGCGTTTATGAGCGGGTGGAACGGGGCGCCCACGGCACAGGGGGCCAACTTGCGGCTGACCGAGTTTCAAGCGGCGTTGTTGCTGGCGCAGATGGAGCGATTGGAAGCGCAGTCGAAGCGGCGCGACGAGAACGCGGCGTACCTGTCGAAAAAGCTGCGGGAGATACCCGGGATTGTGCCGGCGGCCTGGCACGCTGGGGCAACGCGCAGCGCGTGGCATTTGTACATGTTCCGCTACGATGCCGCGCAGTTTGCGAGTTTGCCCCGGGCGAAGTTTTTGACGGCGCTTAACGCCGAAGGGATTCCGGCTTCGAGCGGCTATTCGCCGCTGAACCGCCAGCCGTTTTTGGAGAATATCCTGCAGTCGCGCGGTTACCAACGGATTTATGGCGAGGCGCGGTTGAAGCAGTGGCGGGAGCAGAATGAACTGCCGGTAAACGACCGTTTGTGCCAGGAAGCGGTTTGGTTCACCCAGACGATGCTGCTGGGGGAGAGGAACGATATGGACGATATCGCGAAGGCAGTCGCAAAGGTCCATGAGCACGCCGGGGAGCTGGCTACCAGTTCTCGGCCCGCTTGATGGCGGTCATCTTACCCGGGGTCCAGACCTCGTCGCTTCGCTGCCGCGGCAGAAAGTCGTCGGTGCGAAAGATGTGCCATGGTTCCTCGCGGGTCCGCACGGAAAGGACGAGCGCAACGATGTCCCGAGGGCCCTGGAAGTAGGCTACCCGGAGACGGTACGCCCCTCGGGATAAGCGGGCAGAGGCGCTGAGGGCGACGGGAGGATGGGTGCCATCGTTGTCAATCAGGAGGCGATCGTTGATCCACAGTTTCGAGCCATCGTCAGAGAGCAGGCTAAAGGCGTACTCACCTGGATTCTCGATCCAGAATCGGCCCGTGTAGTCGATGGCAAACCACTCAAAGCGATCGGTGATGCCGGGAAAGCCGCGTAGGAATGATTGCGGAGGAATGTTCAAACTGGTTGTGTAAATGGAACCGACGGCAAGCTTCGGATTGAGGCGGGGTAACAGGGTGGTCCCGGGATTGATCAGGTAGATTTTCCCTTCGAGTCCGGCGGAAGACGAGACGGTCGTCCCAAATGTGTAGTTCGGCGTCTCCTGGGCGAAAGACGTTAGAGCCAGAAGAAAGGGAACGAGCACGGCAGTGATTCGCGCACAACGGGCTCTCTCCAGCACGGCAGGATGGGCGAGTCCCTCACCCTTTGGTGCCGGTGAGGAGCGGTGTGTGCGGTTATGAGTCATGCGGGCACAACGGACTCGCCGCGGCGCTTTAAAGCAGTTGCCGAAGAGAGGCCAGGCTGGTTTCGAGACTGGAGAAGACCGGGATGCCGAGCCGTTGTTGCAGAGCTGGCACGAGGGGTCCCATGGATACTTGAGCAAGGACGAGCGCTCCGATTCCCTGCCCCGCCAGGCGATCTGCGGCGGCAGTGAGTTGCGCATCGTGTTCCGCGCGGTCCCCGGCTAAGAGTGCGGCGATGGCGGAGGGGACTAACTCGGAAACGAGTTCGACCGGATGAGCCCCAGCGGCGGACTGGAGCAGCCGTTCCGAGATGGGAAGCGTGGGTGGGAAAGTTACGAGCAGGCCGACCCGGCGGGAGGCCGCAACGGCCATGGCGGCCATGGGCTCATCGATTTTCATAACGGGGATGGGGGCGGCGGCCCGCAAGCCGTCCATCGCTTCGCGCGAGACAGCCGAGCAACTCACGAGCGCCGCCTGTGCGCCATAAAGTTCGAATCCCGTTCGAATCATCTCCAGCAGGCGGGCGTGGGCGGGGTCCCAGTCGCCCGCGGCGAAGAGGCCCATCACGCCGTCGTCGAGAAGGTTCGTAATCCGCAGTTCCGGCCAGTGCCGCGGATAGTAGCTCATGATCGGATCCAGCGACGGCCGGGCGGCGTGGACGAAGACAGCGCGGGGAGCCGGCATGATCGGAAGCCTTAAGCGAGTACACCACGAGCCGGGCCCGTGCTGTCAGCGAACCGTTCGACGGGCGTGCCGAAAGCGTCGAGCATCGAAAC
Organism: Bryobacteraceae bacterium; assembly: GCA_046597015.1. Lineage (GTDB taxonomy): Bacteria > Acidobacteriota > Terriglobia > Bryobacterales > Bryobacteraceae. Next base: position 2,564 of record JBKJLJ010000543.1, on the reverse strand, counting down.
GTAGAGGTTGGAAAGCGGACTGTCGGGGCCGTAGATGAGGTGCTGTCCCGTGTTCAACCGGCCGCCGGCGCGACCGGCCAAAACGACCGGCAGGTTGTGGGGATCGTGTTTGTTGCCGTCGCGGAAGCCCGCCCCGAGAAGGATCATCGAATTGTCCAATACGTTGCTTTCCCCTTCACACATCCCTTGTAGTTTCGAGAGGAGATAGGCGTATTGTTCGACGTGCCAGCGATTGATGAGTTGATACTGACGCATTTGTTCAGCATTGTCCATATGGTGAGAGATCGAATGATGAGCTCCCTTGACCCCATCGACGAAAGTGAAGTTCTGATTGCTCACTTCGTTATTGAACATGAAGGTGGCGATGCGAGTGGAGTCGGTTTGGAAGGCCAACGCGATCATGTCGAACATGAGACGCACGTGATCCGCGAAGTCCTTTGGCTGTGGCTCTGGACGGGCGGAGAGGTTGAGGGGAACCCGCGGTTTCCAGTTGGCTTGGGTCGGGCTCGCCGACCGCTGCAAGCGGTCTTCGAGCGACCGCACGACGCTGAGGTATTCGTCCATACGGATTTGGTCCGCAGTGCCTAGCTTGGACCGAAGCTGTTTGGCGTCATCGAGGACGAGATCGAGCAGCTGCACGTCCTGCTTGCCATCGTTACCGGCCGGCCGAGTGGCGCGGAGCAGGCGTTCAAACACAGAACGCGGATTGATCTCACGGGCCAGCGGGTTGCTATGGCCACTCCAGGCGATGTGCGAGCCGTAGACCCGGGTGTAGCCGACGTTGCGATCGACGCCGGTCGTAACCGGGCTCGTGGCCAATTCAAACGAGGCAAACGGGGTGTTCTGGCCGGAGCGTTGTGCCGCCACCTGGTCCATAGAGATGCCGTTGCAATTCAGGTCGACGCCCAGCGTTTTGGTGACGGTCGTACAGGTAAGAAAACCGGACATTTTGACATAGTGGCCATCGCCCCCTTTGGCGGCCTGGTTCCACAGATTCGTGCCGACGATCAGTTCGTTTTTGAACGCCTGTAGCGGCTGGAGGGTGGGCGAAAGGAGAAAGTCACGGCCTTCCCCTGCCGGCGTCCATTGATCCGGATGCACGCCGTTGGGCATGTAGAGCGCAGCCATCCGAATGGGAGGTTTGGCCGCCGGGCCTTTCTTGGCAGCCATTGCTTCAAACCATGGCAACGCTAAAGCGGCACCGGTGCCGCGAAGCAAGGTACGTCGGGAAAGTGGCTTCATCGTTTGGACTCCTGCCGGAACGGAATGCTCCGGACAATCTCTGTAATCAGTGTATGCGCTTTAAATCCGTCGCGCTCAACCGCCGCGGCAATCTGGTCGACCGCACAATCGTCTTCCGCCGTGAGCCCCCGTCCGAGCGCATAACCGAGCAGCTTGCGGGTGAGATTCTGGAATACCTGAGTCTTCTTCGCGAGTAAGACCTGCTTCAATTCCACAGGACCTTTGTAAGCGGTGCCGTCGGGCAACAGGCCGGAGGCGTCGATTGGCTGACCGGCCTCGGTCTCGCGCCAGCGGCCGAGGGAATCGTAGTTTTCGAGGCCGAAGCCAAGCGGGTCAATGCGGCTATGGCAGCCGGCACATGTGGGATTGGCCCGGTGTTGTTCCAGGCGCGCGCGGAGAGTCTGCGGAGTGCTACCGGCGTGTTCCTTCAGCTCAGGAACGTTCGGTGGAGGAGGAGGCGGCGGCGTGCCCAGGAGCGATTCGAGAATCCATTTCCCGCGCAGAACGGGGCTCGTGCGCGCGGGGTAAGAGCTGACAGCCAGGACGGCTGCCATCGTCAACAAACCGCCGCGATGCGAACCGGCCGGCATGTCAAACCGCTTTGGCTGCTGGCGGAGGTCCTTCGAAGGGATGTTGTAGAATCGAGCCAGCTTGTTACTGACGACGGAGTACGGGGCGTCAATCAAATACGTCAGGGGCTCATTCTGCATCAAGACTTCCTGGAAGAACAGGGCCGGCTCGTACAGCATTCCCGACTGCACTTCGGCATCGTAGTATTCGGGGGAGACCTTGGGGTCTGGCTTAATGTCGCGGCCCAGTTCACGGATGGAAAGCCACTGGCCGACAAAATTTTCGGCGAACTCTACGGACTTCTGATCTTTCAAGAGCCGAATGGCTTGGGCCGAGAGAACAGCGGGATCAGAGAGCTTATTCTCACCCGCCAACTTCAACAGTTCGGCATCGGGCATCCCGCCCCAAAGGAAGTAGCTAAGCCGGCTGGCTAGGGCGAAATCCAGCGTCGAGTTTTCAAGTCGGAACAGAAAATGGGGGGAAAGCAACACGCCCTGGATCGCGTAGCTGATGGAGTCGTCATAGGTTTCGCCGCGCTTTTGGGCGGAGTCGAAGAGAGCTACATAGCGATCGATCTCGGCTTGGTCAACCGGACGACGGAAGGCGCGGGGGAGTAGCGCGGTCAAAGTGGCGCGGGCGTCTGGCTCCTTCGTCAGGAAAACGGCGCGCGATTTCGGATCTCGCATGGCATAATCGAGGGCGATCTTGGCGGCTTCCAGATACTTCTCGGCGTGGATGGGAGACAGGAACAG
>JBKJLJ010000801.1:0-2929 GCA_046597015.1 Bryobacteraceae bacterium | reverse complement strand
CTTCCTGCTCGCGGTCGGCGTTGAGTTTTTGGAAGGCGGCGTTGGGCATGACGACTTCGCCGCGGGCTTCGAACTGCGCGCGGTCGCCGCGGACTTTGAGGGGGAGGCTGCGAATGGTGCGGGCGTTGGGGGTGACGTCTTCGCCTTCGGCGCCGTCGCCGCGGGTGAGAGCGAGTTGGAGGGAACCGGCGGAATACTGGGTGGCGAGGGAGACGCCGTCGAGTTTGAGTTCGGCTACGTACTGGAAAGGCTCGTCGCCGAGGAGGTCGCGGACGCGCTGATCGAAGGCGCGGAGTTCGGCTTCGTTGAGGGCGTTATCGAGGCTGAGCATGGGCGACGAATGGGGGAGCTTGACGAAGCCTTCGCGGGGGGTGCCGCCGACGCGTTGGGTGGGCGAATCCGGGGTGATGAGCGAGGGGTCGGCCTGTTCGAGGGCCTGGAGTTCGCGCATGAGAGCGTCGTATTCGGCGTCGGAGAGTTGGGGCTGATCGAGGACGTAATAGAGGTACTCGTGGTGCCGGAGATCGGCGCGGAGATCGTCAACTTTGCTCATGGGGGTCAACCAATAGGATACTGATGAGGTTGCCTGAGAAGATCGCCCTTATTTTCAATCCTCGCGCGGGTAAACTGCTGCGGAACCCACAGTTAGTGGAACGGACGATCGAAGCGGTGCGAAAGCACGGGCCGGTGGACGTGCGTCCGACGACGGGGCCGGGGACGGCTGGTGAGTTGGCGCGGCGGGAAGTGGCGCGGGGGGCGGATTGGATTGTGACGTTGGGCGGGGACGGGACCGTGAACGAAGTGGCGAACGGGATGATTGGAAGCCATGCGGCGCTGGCACCGTTGCCGGGGGGGACGGCGAACGTACTTTGCGTGGAGACGGGGATAGGGACGAATCCGGTGAGGGCGGCGGAGGCATTGGGGCAGAGGATGGCGCGGCGGATTGCGACCGGGCACATCAAGACGGCGACGATGGATCGGCATTTTCTGGCGATGGCTGGGACGGGGTTGGACGCGCGGGTGGTGAACGCGGTGAACCCGAAGATCAAAGACAAGCTGGGGAAGCTGGCGTATTGGGTGAGCGGGTTCGGGCTGGTGGGACGGTCGCTGGCGCAGTTTGAATCGAACGTGGATGGGGTTGTTTCGCAGCGGAGTTTTTCGCTGGCGAGCCGGGTGAGAAATTATGGCGGGGACTTGGAGATTGCGCGGACGGTGACGTTGCTGGACGACTGCTTGGAGGCGGTGTCGTTTGCGGGGGTGAGTTCGTTTCGGTATTTGCCGTATCTGGTGGGGGTGTTGATTGGGAAACCGGATTTGTTTCCGGGGGTGGATGTGCGGGCGGCGCAGAGGTTGGAGTTCAAAGCCTTAAACGGAACGCCGGTGGCGGTGCAGGTGGACGGGGAAGCGGCGGGGTTTTTGCCGGCGACGGTTTCGGTGGTGCCTGACGCGTTGACGATTCTGCTGCCGCGGGCGTATATCGAGAAGGCCGGGGAGAAGCGATGGAAAACCTGACGCATTCGCTGACCGGGGTGATGCTGTCGCGGGCGGGTTTGAGCAAGTTGTGTCCGAGGGCGACGTTGTTGCTCGTAATTTGCTCGAATTTTCCGGATGCGGATTCGCTGACGACCTTGCTGGGTAGCGTCGCTTATTTGGATTATCATCGGCACTTGACGCATGCGCTGGTGATGGTGCCGCTGATGACTTTGGTGCCGGTTTTGTTCGTGCGGTGGCTGGAACGGGGGAAGGCGTTCCCTTGGATGATGGCGATGCTGGTGGGTATGGTGGGGACACTGACGCACATCGGGATGGACTTGTGGAACAACTACGGGGTTCGGCTGTTGCTGCCGTTTTCGGGGGAATGGTTCGGAATGGATGCGGTGATGGTGGTGGACATTTGGATCTTGCTCGTGTTGGGGATAGCGTTGGCGGCGCCTTGGTTGTCGCGATTGGTGGGGAACGAGATTGGCTCTAAGCAGCCTTCGGCGGGGCGGGGGTGGGCGATTTTTTGCTTTGCTGTTTTTGTTGGCGTGGAGCGGGGGGCGGTGGCTTCTGCATGAGCGGGCGGTAGAGACGCTTTCGGCGCGGCGCTACGGGGGGCAGGAGCCGCTGCGGGTGGCGGCGTGGCCGACTCCGTTCAATCCGTTTCGGTGGACGGGGTACGTTTCGACCGAGGACGCGTGGATCCTGCACGACGTTCGGCTGGGGCTGCCGTTTGACCCGGAGGCGGGAACCGCTTACTACAAGCCGACGGATGCGGGGCGGATCAACGCGGCGAAGCGGACGCCGGAGGCGATGGGGTTTCTGCGGTTCAGCCAGTATCCGGTTTGGCGGATGGTGCCGGTGACGGAGCCGGAAGGCGGGGTGGCCGTGGAGGGCGTGGACGTACGGTTCGGGACGCCGGAGGACGGACGGTTTCAGGTGAGGGTGGTGCTGGATCCGAACTTGCAGGTGGTATCGAGCAAGTTTGCTTACGGTATGTTGAAGCGATGAACCAGTATGGGCTGTGGATTGGCGGGGCGGAGACGAAGGGGGTTGGCCGGAGGACGGTAAGAGTTCCGTTTGATGACACGGCGTTTGCGGTGGTGGAAGAGGCCGGGGCGGAAGAGGTGGCGGCGGCGGTGGAGGCGGCACGAGGGGCGGCGGCCGTGATGCGGGAGATGACGCGGGCGCAGCGGAGCGAGATCCTGCGGGGGACGCGGGAACTGCTGTTGGCGGCGCGCGAAGAGTTCGCCGTGACGATTGCGAGCGAGAGCGGGAAGCCGCTGCGGGAGGCGCGGACGGAGGTGGACCGGGGGGCGGCGACGCTGCTGTTTTCGAGCGAAGAGGCGGACCGGTTGGCGGGCGAAGAGGTGCCGATGGACGCGGCAGCGAATGGGGCGGGGAAGATGGCGATGGTGGTGCGGGAGCCGGTTGGGGTGATCGCGGCGAT
>JBKJLJ010000706.1:0-3261 GCA_046597015.1 Bryobacteraceae bacterium | reverse complement strand
GATTTCTCCTGCCCACGGCCGCCCCGAGACCGCCTCACCCACGCGCCGCCCGCCCCGCACCAGAAAGAGCAGACAGAACGGCAGGCAGTACAAAAAAGCGCGCGGATAAGCCCCGTACTGCAACACCACAATCGCAAGCCCTCCCCATCCCACCGAAAGCAGGAACGCCAGCGCCACCCATCGACGTTCCTTCCAAAAGTCCAGCCATCCAAACGCCACCAGCAGCCCGCCCACCGCCACGCCCGGAAGAAAGAAACCGCTCCGCAACCCCCGCAACACCAACCCCCAAAACTCCGCCACCGTACTGATCCCGCTCCCGCCCCCAGCCCGATCCATCGTCCGCCAGGTCTCGAATATCCCCGCCAACAACGGCAAATGACCCGCCAGAGCAATCGCCAAGGCCCCTCCCGCCGCAAAAAAATGCGGCCGCGTCACCCGCCGATCCAACAGAATCGCCGCCGCCAAGTGACCGAGCACGACGAAGACCGTATTCTGCAGGAACAGAATTCCGCATCCCATCACCCCCGCGTAAGCCCACCAGTTCCATCGTGCCCCGCCCGCGCGCGCTCCGATCAGCAGCGACGTGCCCACAATCACGCAAAGCATCATCGGGCTATAGCCCCGCGCACTCTGAGAGAACCAAATGTGGTGGTAGGAAACCGTAAGCAATGCCGTTGCCAGCCACGCTTCCCGCCGCGGTGCCACCGCGCTCGCCAGCCAAAAAAACGCGGGGATCGACGCGATGCCGGCGAGGGCCGCGGGCAGGCGGACAGCCCAGGCACTCTCGCCGAAAGCGGAACGGCTGATGCTCGCCACCACCGAGTACAGCAAGTGTTGATTGGGCGATTCGTACGCCGTAAAGACCGCGCTTGGACTCAGGCGAAAGTACTTCACGAGCGAGACAACCTCGTCCAGCCAAAGATCCGAATCCAGCCCGTACAAACGAAGCGACGCCGCCAAAAGGGTAAGCGCTGCCAATGCCCCATATTCGCGTAGCCAGAAGTTTGTCGGGAACTGCCGTTTCTCGTTATGCAAACAGAATTCCTCTGAGGATATCACTGCGTCACCGGCGGCCCCCACGGAATCGGCCCCGTTCGTGCCGGCGCCGCGAAGCGCATCCGAACTCCAACTTCAGTGCGCCGATGGTGCCAGGACCCCGGTTGATGATCGGAAATCGGTTGCGATCGAATAGCTTGGCCTCGGCGTGATACGTACGCCCCTCCAGCATCCCGTCCAGCACAAGAGAGTCCTTGGAGGGATCCATCTCCAATTCGCTTGCCTGGCACGGCCGATTACGGGTAAGCGGCCGGTTAGTTTTGAATAGTTACCTTCTGAGCAGCGGAGACGGTGACCAAGCCGCTCGAGTCGGTAGCCGTCGCAGTAAAGTCGTACTCTGCGTTCGCATGAGCCGTCGAATCGAAAGTACTATGAAACGGAGCAACAGTAAGCGCGGGGCCCAGATTATCGACGCCGAGACGGAACTGAAGGCTAACGATTGTGCGGCCGACGTCTGGCGTAGCGGTGGCGCTGATGGGGATGGCCGCTCCGACGACCGGGCTGACGACGGGTGTCAGGGTGACCACAGGAGGCAGGGGAGCGGGCGCTTGTAAGGTGGCGATGGTATTGGCCTCGGAGACAAAGCCGAGGGTGACTTGGTCGATGGTCCAGGCGTTGGGCCCGCCTTTATGTGGCCCGCGACCGATGGAGAACTTGTAGGAACCCCGGTCTTTGAGAAAGAAAGGGATCTGGCCTTTGGGATCGGTGAGGCGCTGCGTGATGGCGTGAGTCCCGGTGTCCTCGACATACACCACCGTATGCGCGAGCACTTGACCGGCATCGCCTTTGACGAGGATCGAGAACCGGGGCACCGCATCCTTCCAGGCGCGGTTATGGTAAGCGCAGACGTTCGGACGTAGCGCATCGCGGAAGGCTTCGCGGAGGACGCCGGCGGCGGTCTCCTCCCAGGTCATATCGGCCTTGGCCAGCCGCTCGTAGTCCGTGTTGGTATTGCCGGGTTTGACGTAGTTTTCCGGGTCGTAATCCGGGCTGAGGAGTTGATCCCAGCGGATCGCGCCAAACTCGGTGCCCAGGGCTGTTTCAACGGTGCGGACGTAGGAGGCGGCGTGAGCAATGCCCCACCGGGCCATCAAACGTAAGACTTTAGCCAGGCGATCCGCGGGACATTCAGCGAGTTTGTCGGCTCCTTTCCAACCTCCATAGAAAGTGGAAAACCGCTGCCAAAGGAACTGAATACCGATCGGGCCGAACTCCGAGACTTTCGTAGAACCGGTTTCGTTTTCGTGAGCTTGGGCCTCAGAACGAAAATTATAGCGGAGCACCGGGAGCCGCATGGTCTTCAGTTCGGCGTGGGCATCGGTAGCCTGCGGGCAGGGTTCGTCCTTGCCGAACAGAGCCCAGGCAACTTCGCGGACCAACAGGGCGTCGGCGACGTCGCGGATGATGATGCGGACCGGTAGCGTGGGCGGAGGCCCGGGCGTCATTTCGATCAAATAGTTTTGCACGTTGGGGTTGGCGTGCTGCATGGCGTACTGGCATAGGAAAAGTGCCTTGGCCTTTCCCAGCGCTTCAGCCCATGCGGATTGCCAATGGTTGCACCAGGCGGGATCGTCGACCAGGGCGAACTCCTGGGTCAGGGTCTTGCCATCGTTGCCGATGAAGGGGATGCTGAGAGGCGGGATGTAGGTTTTCGTGGCGTCGAGCAGGGACATGTCGCGGAGCGCCACGCCGTCTGGGAATTTGATCTTTTGCGCAAGATTCGGACTGGCAAAACGTTCCAGCGCCATCATGATTTCGGTCTGAATCAGCAGATCCTCGGTAATGGCGCCTCTGCCGCGGGCGAGCTTCTCGATGGCTTTGATCGTATCGCTGCGCATGCATCCGACGAGCCATTCGTCATCCTTGCCGATGACGTCTTTGTTGGCTCCGGTTTGTTTGTCGAATCCGACAAAGCAGACTCCCGTCTTGACGGAAAAGTGGTAATCGGTTTTCTGACTGAGTTTGAAGTGGGTTCCGCGTTGGACTTCCGCCTTGAAGGCCGCGTTGACGTAGAACGGCAAACGGTCGGCCGCGTACTTGAATCGGACGCGGTCCGCGTCCGGGGTATCGAAAGGCCACTGCGTCCAATTGTTAGCCGGCCAGAGGGCTTGCGCCGCTTTCACTCGACTGAGACGCATGACGGAACTGCGAGAGGCGGTGGGCCACATAGTCCAACTGGTGGCGTCGGTGGTGAGGTGCTTGAGT
>JBKJLJ010000450.1:0-4402 GCA_046597015.1 Bryobacteraceae bacterium | reverse complement strand
ATCGCCAACCGCAACTCGTCCTGCTCGCCGCCAGTTTCACGGCGAACGCCATCGTCTTCTCAGTCATCTCGGTCCACCTGCTCCCGCTCCTGACGGCCAAAGGGCTCTCCCTGCAGCAGGCCGCGTGGCTGGCGGCCGCCGCCGGTCCCATGCAAGTGCTCGGCCGGATTGTCGAATTCAGCTTCGGTGACCGTTGGCGCGTCGTCCAAACCGGCACCGTAGCCATGGCCCTCCTGCTGCCCGCCCTGTTCGGCCTCGCGTTCTCCGACTCCTGGTTCCCCATCGCCATTAGCGTCGGGTTCTACGGCATCAGCAACGGCGTCATGACCATCGTCAAGAGTCTCAGCACCGTCGAACTCTTCGGGCGCGAGAATTACGGACACGTCAATGGAGCCATCGCCGCCCCGGCCCTTATCACCCGCTCGCTCGGCCCGCTACTGGCCTCCTTCGTGCCCAGTTACTTCGCCGTGCTTTTCCTCCTGGCCGGTGTCGCAACTCTTTCGCTCTACCTTTACATCACGGCCTTTCGTCAAAACGTCTCTAAAAACCCAATATAAAACGCAAGCGCTACTAAAACCTGGTCGCACTCCACATACTCCACCGCCGCGTGCGCCCGGTCGATACTGCCCGGCCCGAAGATCAAACTCGGCACCCCGGCCCGCGCCAACTTGCTCGCGTCGCTCCCAAACGGTACCCCCGCCAACTCGCCCTCCAACCCCAGCCCCCTCAGCACCTTCTGGGCCACCACCGCCACGGCCTCCGTCTCGCCCGTCTCCAGCGGACCATCCGCCAAATAAGGCGCCTCCATCTCCACCGCCGCCCCCAAACGCTCTCCCATCGCCGCCCAAACCGCCTGCGGCTCCTCCTCCGGAATCAGCCGCCGATCAATCGTAATCTCGCACCAGTCCGGCACGAAGTTCACCTGCTCTCCCCCTCGAATCAACCCGACGTTTAGAGTCGCCGGCCCCAGCAACGGATGCGTCACCGCTGCCAACTCCTCACCCATTTTCTCGATCTCCGCCAACACCCGCCCCATGCCCTGAATTGCGTTCACCCCCAAATGCGGCTTCGCGCTATGCGCCGCCTTCCCCTTCGTTCGCAGCCGCCATCGCAACACCCCCTTCGCCGCCCGCACCAGCCGCAACTCGGTCGGCTCAGCCACAATTGCGGCAGTCGCCCACAACCCCTCACATAACCGCGTCACCCCCTGAAAGCTATACTCCTCATCCACCACCGCGGCCAACCAAACCTCACAACGCGGCACAAAACCCCTCTCGTGCAAATCCGCCACGGCATGCATCATCGTGGCCAACCCGGCCTTCGTATCGCACGATCCCCGGCCATACAGCCGCCCCTCCCGCACCTCCGGCACAAACGGCGCAATCGTCATCCCGCTCACGGAAACGGTATCCATATGCGCTTCCAAAATCACCCGCCGCTCCGCATCGCGCCCCGGCAACCGCGCAATCACGTTCCACCGCCCCGGCAGCACCTCCTGCCGAAACGTCTCGATCCCGCGGCGCGCAAAGAACGCTTCCACGTACAGCGCCACCCCCGCCTCGCCCACCCCGCCCTCGTAAGCAGGGTTCACGCTATCAATCGCCACTAACTCTGCCAAAGTTTCCAGTACCGTCATTGGTTCCACTCCACTTCTTTAACGACTCCCACCATCTTCCAGTAAGTCACCGCCCCCACCAGCATGACTCCCGCCGCCGCCCAAAACGCCAGCAAAAACGAACCCGTGACCGAGACAATCCAACCCGTCAACAGCGGCGAAATCACCCCGCCCAGATTCCCCACCGCGTTCTGCACCCCCGTCCACCGCCCAGCCGCCAGAGGCCCCGCCAGCGTCTGGGTGATCGCCCAAACGTTCGAAGTGAACAGCCCCAAAAACGTACACGCCGCCGTGATCAAACCCACCGACACCGCCGCGCTCTCCATCGCCGGCGCGGGCAAAATCGCCAACGCGCAAAGCACGAGTCCGCTCACCGCATACGTCATCCGCACCCGGCTCACCGGCCGTCCCGCCCGGATCAACCGGTCCGAACTCCACCCGCCCGCCACCGACGCCAACCCCATCGCCCAGAACGGCGCTGACCCCAACATCGCCATGCTCCCCATCGACATCCCCCGCTCCTGCACAAGGTAACTCGGCAACCACGAAAGCAGAAAATACCAAACATACCCCAAGGAAAACATACCGAGCGACGTCCCCCACAACTGCCGCCGCCGCAATAAATCGCCCCACCCCGGCCCCGCCACCCCGGTGCTTTCCCGCTCCTCCGGCACCTTCACCATCATCCACGGAACCAGCCACAATAGGCTCCCTAATCCCACCACCACAAACATCGCCCGCCAACCATACCGCTCCACCGCCAACCCGCCCAGCAGCGTGCTCAACCCCGGCCCGGCTTTCGACCCCGCATCCACCAACGCGTTCGCCAACCCCCTCCGCCCCTCGGGAAAATACCGCACCAGAATCTTCGACGACGCCGGATACGCCACGCTCTCACCGACCCCCAACAGCAGCCTCGCCCCCAACAAAGCCCCCAAACTCTCCACCATCCCCACCGCCGCCGTCGCCAGCGACCAAATCAAAAACGCCCCCGCGTAAACCCACCGCAACGGGTACCGGTCCACTAACCACCCCGCTACTAACTGAAACGTCGCATAACTCCAGAAAAACGCCGAAAATAAAACGCCCATCTGGGTCGGCGATAGCTGTAACTCCCGGCTAATCCGCGGAGCCGCCACCGACAACGCCCCCCGGTCCAGATAGTTAATCACCACGGAAATCACCAGCAGCGTCAACAGAGTATTCGCCAGTCGTCCCGTAAGCATCCACACAGTATACTGGGCCCAGCCCTATGCCTCCCGTCACCGACGCCCACGTTCATCTTTGGACCGACGACCACGTTCGTTACCCCCGCGCCGCCGGCCAGCGCGACTACCCACCGCCCCGCTTTGCCCCCGCCGACCTCTTCGCCCATTCCAAGCCCGCCGGCGTTACCAAAATCGTTCTCATTCAAATGAGCTTCTATCGCTTCGACAACTCCTACATGCTCCACTGCATGCGCGAACACCCCGGCGTCTTTGGTGGCGTCGGCATCGTCGATAGCGACGCCCCCGACCCAGGGCAAGCAATGAAGGCGCTCGCCGCCCAGGGCGTCCGCGGCTTCCGCGTCGTCGGCAGTCCCGACACTCCCGGCCTCCACGCCATGTGGCGCACCGCCGCAACCGAAAACCTCGCCATCTGCGCCCTCCTGGGTCCAGAAGCCCTTCCCTACCTCGACCGCATGTGCCGCCAATACCCCGCTACCCCGGTCGTTATCGACCACCTCGCCCGCATCGGCAACGACGGTACCATCCGCGACTCCGACATCCGCCTCCTCTCCGCCCTCGCCCGCCACCCGTTGGTCAAGGTGAAGGCCTCCGCCTTCTATGCCCTCGGCAAAAAGGCCGCCCCGTACACCGACCTCAAGCCCCTCTTCCGCCGCGTCTTCGAAGATTTCGGTCCCCGCCGCCTCATGTGGGCCAGCGACTGTCCTTTCCAGGTCGGCGAAGGCCACCAATATGCGCCCTCCCTCGCCTTGATTACCGACCACATGCCATTTCTCTCCGCCGACGACCGAGACTGGATCCTCCGCCGCACCGCCGATTCGGTCTTCTTCCGTCCCTAACTCAGGCTATCAACCCGTTCCGGATCGCAAACCGGACCATATCGCCCGAGTTGTGCAGATTCAGCTTCTCCATCACGCTGCCCCGGTGCGATTCAACCGTATAAACGCTCAAATTCAGCACCCCGGCAATCTCTTTGTTCGTCTTCCCCTCGGCCACCATCGTCAAAACTTCCCGCTCCCGGCTTGTTAGTAAGTCCACTGGGTTACTGACATGCCGTCGATAGTCACTCAGCACGGCGTCCGAAATTGCCGGGCTCAGGAACGCCTCGCCCCGGTGTACGCTCCGGATCGCCCTCACTAAGTCATCGTCTTCGGAATCCTTGACCAGATACCCCCGCGCCCCCGCCCGCAGAATCTCCCGCACATACACCGAATCCTTGTGCATGCTCAGCGCCAACACCTTCGTGCCCGTCAACTCATGACAAATCTGCCTCGTTCCTTCGATGCCATTCAATTCCGGCATCGAAATATCCATCACCACCACATCCGGCTTCAATGTCCGCGCCGCTTCAATCGCCTCGCGCCCGGTCTTAGCCTCCCCCACCACCTCCATATCCACCTGCGCATCAATCAACATCTGCACCCCCTGGCGCAGAATCTTATGATCGTCAGCTAACAAAACTCGAATCTTCTTGCTCGGCATCCGCCTCTACCTGTTTCAACGGAACTTCGATATGAATTCGAAGTCCGCCCTCCTTCCTATTCTCCACCACTAACTCGCC
>JBKJLJ010000442.1:0-2577 GCA_046597015.1 Bryobacteraceae bacterium | reverse complement strand
GCCAAATCGACACTTCCTATAGTATCGGCTGAATCCGGACGTTCCCTTAGCCACCGGCAACGATCCACCGAATGATGGCTCTGCCGTTCAGGACGGTGGAGGTTTTGGAAGAGACTTAAGGCTGGCCCGGGTGGGGGTGGGTGGGGGTCCGGGGGGGGGGTGATACGGAAAACGAAAAAGTGTAGACTATTGCAAATTCGCAACTCGAGGGTAGACACAATGGGAAGATTTATGGCGGCGGTGATGCTTTTGAGCATGCTGCCTTTTGCTTACGGTCAAGGCGTCACCGGCCAGATGTCGGGCACGGTGGTGGATGCATCCAGCGGAGTGCTCTCCGGTGCGACCGTCCGGCTGACGGCGGTGGACACCAAGCAGGAGCGGAGTTTCACGACGGGTACGAACGGGGCGTTCTCGTTTACGGGATTGATCCCAGGTACCTACACGCTGAACGTCGGCATGCCGGGCTTCAAGAGCTATGTGCAGAACGGCATTCTGTTGGGCGCTCAGGAGCGGGTGGACCTCAACACGATCGCGCTGTCGATTGGTGATGTCACGAGTACGGTGGAAGTGACGGCCGGAGCGGTGCGGGTGGCGACGGATAGTTCGGATCGCGCGATTTCAATTGGGCTGCGCCAGATTGAAGATACGCCGACGCGGGGGAGGAATCCGCTGTCGCTGATCATGACTTTGCCCGGAGTACAGACCGTCTCCTCAAATGACTTTCGGGGCTGGTCCGGCGGCGGGATTCCGGCCGTAAACGGTGGACGGACGAGGCAGGAGATTTTGAACCTGGACGGGGTGGCGAGCCAGGATTCGGGAAACTTGAACCCGGGCTACCTGTCGCCGAGCATCGATGCGATCTCCGAAGTGAAGCTGCTGGTTTCGAACTATACGGCCGAGTATGGCGGGCGAACGGGCGGGCAGCTTACCTTCACGATCAAGAGCGGGACGCCCCAGTTTCATGGCAGCGCATTTTACTACTGGCGGCATGAGACGTTAAACGGCAACGAATTTTTCAACAACAAGAATGGCGTTGCCAGACAGCGCTACCGGTATCAGAATCCGGGCGGGACGATTGGAGGGCCGTTGCTGATTCCGGGGACGCGGTTCAACAAGAACCGGCAGAATCTTTTCTTCTTCTTTTCGGCCGACTATTTGCGGAACAAGAACCGGATCGACAACACGTTCACGATGCCTTCGGCGCTGGAGCGCGCCGGCGATTTTTCGCAGACGGTGACGACGCAGGGGGTGCAGGTCCCGATCTTCGATCCGCTGAACAATCAGACGCAGTTTCCGAACAACCGGATTCCAGCGAGTCGCTTCAGCGCGGCGGGGTCGGCGATGCTGAACCTGTTCCCACAGCCGGATGAGAAAGGCTTGTCGCTGGACCCGACGGGTCAACGTGGCTTCAATTTCCGGGCGATTCTGCCGCAGTCGCGGCCGAACCAGGACAAAGTACTGCGGTTTGACTACAACCCGACTTCGAAGATCAACACGTATCTGCGGCTGATTCAGGACTACCAGGCGGTGGATGGATACGCCGGCACAGTGGGCCCGGTGGGCGGCGCGTGGGGCCAGTTTCCGCATAGCTATAACGTGACGGCGGCTGGTGCGGTGGGCACGGTGGTCTACACGGTTTCGCCAACAATCATTACCGAGACGACTTGGGGCGTGAATCGAGGTAAGCAAGGGGTGAACCCGATTGACGATGTTACGACAACGGCCGTCGGTGGTACGCGGACCTATGCCGATAACCAACTGCCCTTGAAAAACTCGGCGGGGCAGGCGATTGCGCTGCCGCGGATCTTCAAGGGAAGCAACGTGCTGAACTTGCTGCCGCAAGTGAGCTTTGGCTTTCCTTCGGGCTTTTCGCCGCAGTCGGGGGGGCAGGGGATTACGCGGGCTCCGTCGTTTGGCCATGATCCCCGGTGGCCCTTCGTGGGGACGGATACGGTGCAATCGATTACGAATAAGACGACGTGGATCAAGGGTCAACATACGTTGAAGGCCGGCATCTACGTGGAATTGATGGCTCGGAACGTGAGTGTTTATTCGACCTATAATACGGCGGGTTCCTACTTCTTCGGTTCTGACCGGGCGGCGGCGGGGGATACGGGATACCCGTATGCGAATGCGTTGGTGGGTTCGATTTTCGCCTATGGTGATGACAACAAGAAGCAAGTGAACCATGCGCGGTACCAGCAGGTGGAATGGTTCGTGCAGGATACGTGGAAGATCGGCCGGCGGTTGACGCTCGACTTGGGTCTGCGCTTTCACCGGATGGGCGATTTGTACTCGGACCGTGGCACGCTGGGGCTGTTCAGTGAGAAGGACTATGACCGGTCGAAGTCGGGCCAATTGTTATTTCCTGGGCTGCTCAACGGCCAGCGGGTAGCGATCAACCCGGTGACGAATGCGACGTTCCCGTTCGTGCGGCAGGGGACCTTCGACACGGCTTCGTACGCGTCGAACGGGATCCCATTTTCCGGGATTAAGCAGTACGACAGCCGTTTCTTCAAGGTTCCGGCGATTCAATTAGCCCCGCGGTTTGGCTTTGCGTACGACGTGTTCGGCAAT
>JBKJLJ010000161.1:0-2549 GCA_046597015.1 Bryobacteraceae bacterium | reverse complement strand
CGATCAGCTCTGTGAGGAGTTGATCGAAACCGGGGTAATCCCACTCGCCGGTGATTGCTTTAGCTTTAGCGGCGCTTTGCGCAAGGGGGGACAGTTGGGCTAGTTCCATAGGACTCTTCGAAAAACGGTCTGCAATTGACGATGAACATGAGGATAACTGAAATCGCGTTGCGCGCGCAGCCGGGCGGCGGGGCCCCAGGGTTGGGGACTGGTGATAGTGCTATATAGCGCTTGAGTCCAGGCACGGCGGTCGCCGGGTTCGACCAGGAGTCCTTCGGAGCCGTTTTGCAGCCACTCGCGGCACACAGCGAGATTGGAGGCCAGGACCGGGACGCCGGCCGCCATGCTTTCGACCATCTTAACGGGGCAGCAGCCCTGGACGGTGTTGCGGGCGGTTTCGAGCAGCGGGGCGACGGTAAATTCGAGGCGGCGAAGGACGGCGGGCAGCACCCTGTGGCTGACAGGTCCGGCAAACAGGACGCGCTCCGGGAGCCTGCGCGGAATGCGGCCTTCGCTGATGATGACGAGGCGGATATCCGGGACGTCCGGCGCGAGGCGGCGATAGGCCTCCAGGAAGGGCTCGACGCCTTGCCAAGGCTGGAGGCCGCCGATGTAGCCGAACCAGCGGCCGGAGCTGAGTTCGGGGATGGGGCAGGGCCCGGGGTCATCGAAGAAAAAGTGGTCGGCGGCGCCGTTGGGGATCACGGTGATGTTCGAGTGGCCGAGGGCCTGGGCCGTGACCGAAGAAACACACAAAATCTCCCGAACTTGTTTTAAACAAAATCGCTCTAAGTCTCCAACTTTGGCCTGGAGCGCGGGATTAGCGGCGTAACTGGGTCGGGAATAGGCCAGTTCCCAACTGGGGAGGGCGTTAACTTCGAAGATCGCCGGAACCCCGCGGAGGGCACGGAGGAGAGGAGCGCCGCCCCACGGATCCCGGAAAACCAGGAGTTCGGCACCGGCTTCGGCGTGGTGTTCAACAAGCTGGGCGAAGGCCGTGGCGCGCGCGAGAAGCCCGGGGTAGCGCGGGGGCAGGCGATGGATGGTGATACCGTCCGCTTGCTGCAGAGTGGGAAGACCGGGGGCCCCCAGGCAGAGGACGGTGACCTGATCGCAGACGCCGCGCAGGGCCTTGACCATCGAGGCGATGTGGCTCGATGATCCTTTGGCGCGGGGGAAGACGTCGAAGGCGGCGTAGATGGCGCGGGTCACGGTAAATTGAAGACGAGGAGGGCGGCGTCGTTGGAGATGGCGACGAATTGCTTGCCATCGACGGCGTAAGACATGGGAGAGCTTCGCATCGAAGCGCCGGTTTGGTAGTGCCAGAGCATCTTGCCGGAGACGGCGTCGAGCGCCATCAAGTTCCCATCCTTGGAGGCCGCGAAGACGACCCCGCCGGCGGTCGAGAGCACGCCGGCGGCATGAGAACCGATTTGAATGCGGGTGCTCCATTTGATGTCGCCCGTGGCCGGGTCGAGAGCGCGGATGAAGCCCTGTTCGCCTTGCTTTTCGTCCTCGCGCTGGCCGCCGCCGGTGAAGGGCTGGCCGGGTTCGGCCTTCTTGTTTTCGGTGAAATAGTGGGCGCAGGTTTCGCGGACGGCGACGTAGAAGAGGCCGGTTAAGGAGCTGAATGACGGGGCCGCGAAGTTCGCAGCGCCGAGAGCATCGGGACACACGTAGTTGCCTTCGGCGGTGGGTGTAGTGTTGGGCAGTACGATCGGTTTGCCGCGGGAATCGAGGCCTTTAGCCCAGGTTTGTTTGGCGAAGGCCTGGCCGCTGACGAACTCGCCGGTGACGCGGTCAATCGCGTAGTAGAAGGCATTGCGATTGGCCATGATCAGGAGCTTGCGCTTTTGGCCCTTGACGACGGCGTCGATGAGCACGGGCGTTTCGTTGGCATCCCAATCGTGGACGTCGTGCTGGGTGTACTGGAAGTGCCACTTGATTTTGCCGGTGGCGGGGTCGAGGGCGAGGACGGAGTCAGAGTAGAGGTTGTCGCCGGCGCGGTCGGCGCCATTGTAGTCCGGTCCGGGGTTGCCGGTGGTCCAGAAGACGGTGTTGGTTTCGCGGTCGTAGGTGCCGGTCATCCAGGTTGGCGCGCCGCCATATTTCCCGGAGTCGCCCGCCCAGGACGCGCTGTTGGGGTCGCCGGGTTGGGCGATCGTGTGGGTGCGCCACAGCTTCTTTCCGGAGGCAGCATCGAAGGCGTAGACGTAGCCAGTCAGGGCGCATTCCCCGGCGGTGATCCCGACGACGAGCTTGTTATCGACGACGAGGGGCGCGTGGGTGATCGAGAAGCCTTTGCGGTAGTCTTCGACTTCAACGTCGAATATAACGCTGCCGGTTTTTGCGTCGAGGGCGACTAGATGGGCGTCGAGGGTTGCGACGTAGACGCGGTCGCCGAGCAGGGCGATACCGCGGTTGGTCATGACGGTGCAGTGGCTGGCGACTTCAGGCAGAGGACGTTTATACTGCCAGATCGCGCGGCCGGTCCGAGCGTCGAGCGCGGAGACGTTGCTGAGGGGGCCAGTGACGAACATAAGGCCGTC
>JBKJLJ010000064.1:0-17895 GCA_046597015.1 Bryobacteraceae bacterium | reverse complement strand
GAAGGGGCCAGCGATCGATGTGCTTTTTGCATTTTTGTTTTTCTCCTGTTCGACGCTATCCATATCATTACACGAGACTTATTGGGAGTTTCGAGCTTTTCTGCCTGGGTTCGTTTTTCTAAGCGGCCAATGGGACCGGCGCGGCGGTCAATTTTTCGAGCAATTCCTCGACGTCGTAACCGGACGCAAATTCGGCCATAAGTTCCTCGTTTAGAAGCACTTCCGCGACCCAGTGGGGCAGTTCGCAGCTGGGTTCGTTTTTTGCGGGTTCAGAATGACCGAGAATCCCGGCGACGAATTCCGCTGGCGCAACGGCCAGCGGTCGATGGGTTTTTTGCATTTTCGTTTTCCCCTCTTCGACGCTATCCATTTCATTAGACGAGACTTATTGATATTTTAGAACTTTTCTGGCTGGGTTCGTTTTTTGCGCGTTCGGCGTGACCAAGAATCTCGGCGACGACTTCCGCAGGCGGCAAGGGGTCATTTAGCAAGTTGGCGTCAGGCTCGGTATTGATCGGCTCCGCCGGCGCCAAGGGGAAATCCCGCTGGATAAGCTTCAGCAGTTTTACGAAGTTGGTGTAAGCGGTCTGATGAGCCTTTTTTTCTCGTTGTAAGGAGCGCCAGACTTTGTCTTTTTGCAGGCCGCGCTCGTAACTGAACATCTGGAGTTCGACATCGGAGAGCCCCTCGTAGCTGCGCAAGGTCTCGTCGACGCCGTGCTGGCGGATATGCGTTTCGAGGGTGATCGTCCGCTCCAGATGGAAGAGTTCGACGGACATATGCCGGAGCGTGGTTATTTGGCAGTCCGACTTTGGTTGGAATTGCCGGACGTGCTTTTGGTAGAGCCGGAGGTAAGCGGCCCGACAATCGGTGGAGAGCAAGGCGATGCACTCGGGAAGTTCTTCTTTGCGCAGGTCCAAGTGCTCCCCGGTGGAAATGCTGTTTAGGGAACTGATGTATTTTCCGATCTCCGAGAGGGGGCCGCGGCCCTTGGCTCCGTTTTGCCGGGCGGTTTCTGCGCGGTTGGCTTTTTGTTGTTCGGTCATGCTGGCTCCTTTATTGTGGAAATGCTGGTTATCCAGTTCGAGTCTATGTCGGCTGCGGAGATCAATTAAATGAACGAATATTTCTCCAAATTGATAAGTGCATTTTGTTCAACCTCTTAGCGGAGGCAACTTTATTTTTTTACCTTGTGATTCCTGAAGTTGGACTTGTGGAGAAGAACAATCAAAGGATGAAAATGGGTCGGTCGCCGGCGATTCTGGCGACGATTCTGGCTACGCGCGGGCTCTCACTAGCGGGAAGGCGGGGCTCGATGCCCCGCTTTCCCGCCGCTGGGTCGGGCGTCGACCAGAATCGGGATACGGCGATCAAGCGGAGTGACCTTTCGACGTTGCCAGAGCATTCTACGATGCGGTGTACAGCAGACTTTCTAGCTTACTGATCTGCGGATCGAATCCCCGCTATGACGATTCACCTTACAAGAATCGGCGAGTGCCGCCGTAATGCCTGCATGGCTAGGCTGTGCCTTCTAATTGGTGGTGGTCGTGCCGCTGCTGGGACCCCGACCGATCGTTGCCAGACCAAAGCGCTCAAAACACGCGTCGAATCCTCGTAGCCTTGATGAGCGCGTGCGAAGTGGTATAACTGTAATACCATAATGCGCTTTAGCTTCGATCCAAAGAAGAGTGGGCGATTAAGGGCTAACCCGAGCCGCGGCATCGGCTTTGAAGAAGCACGAGAGCTGTTCCGGCAGCCTTATTATTTGGATCGCCGCAGCGATGCGCCCGAGCAGTTTATCGCAATTGGATGGGTTCAAGGCCGCTTGTATTCGGTTGTGTTCGAGGAGCGCGAGGACGAATCGGGCGAGGTCCTGCATTTGGTCACCTTATGGCGATCCACCAGAGAGGAAATTCACTTATATGAAGCAAACCAATAGAAAGAAGCCACCATCGGCGGAGGCGATTGCTCAGCTTGCCGATAAGGGCGAGAGCGTCCTGTCGTTTTACAAAGGGCAGGGCCGCATGGTCCACCCCGAGGCCGTACAGCCGATTCAGCGAGTCAACGTAGATTTCGCCGCCGGGATGCTGGAAGAATTGGACCGCGCCGCCGAGAATCTCAATGTGAGCCGGCAGGCGGTCATCAAAACGCTGGTCCGTCAGGCGCTCGACCAGCACTATCTGGCACAGCAACATCGGCCAGGGGTAAATCGGAAAACAGTGTAGTCACACCCTGCCGCCACCGAACCGAGGATCGGAGCCGCGCTCGCTCTGCGTATCGGCGGACGGGGCGACATCGGAGTAACGGACTCGGCTGGGCGATGCAGCCCCTCCGCATAGTTGAAGGAAAAATGGCCGGTGGCCTGGGAGATGATTCCAAGCCCCAAGGGCCAAACGATTTGGAAGCAGTTGCCTTAATCCGCCGTTTTGGCGATGGATTGGCGGAGATGACGAAAGAAGATCCGTTGTTGCGCAGCAGGTTGGCTGCCTTTTGTAGGAAAGTAGGTTCGAAAGGATTTCGCTAGCCTCCACCGCCATCGTCTACGGTCTTGTCGTCCTTACGAATTGGATGACCGCCTGGCTCGCCGTGAAATTCTAGCCCGCTCCGTCCTCCACTGCATTATCTTCTGCTCCCGTAAATAATTTGCCCCCCCAAATACGCTCTCCTCTGCATGAACCTCTCTCCCCGTCCACGAACCGTTGCTATCTTCGCCACACTTCTCGTCCCCGCCCTGCTGCTAGCTGACCAAAACAGTAGCGGCGGACGCGACTTCTCCGTCACCTTTGCCGACTGTACTGAAGCCATCGGATTCGGACCCATTCCGACCACCCAAGCCCAGCCCTTCCTTCCGGCCGGCTTCACACTCGCACCCGTTGGTCCGGGCTCCGCCGGACTCGTCGTTCGTTCCGCCAACTGCCAATCGGTCCTCATCGATGGAAAGCAGGAAGGGCCCGGCTCCGTCGCGCAGATCGGACTCGCCATCATTCCTCCCGACGGCATCGGTGACGTCAACAACTACACTTTCGTCTATGTCGCCAGCAGCGAACGCCTTGCCCAGCGCCTCCGGCGCGCCGGATTGCCCGCCTCGAGCGACGACGGCCTGTTGTATGAAGTCACCCGCGGCGTTCCTTCCAACACCGGCGAACTCTACGTCGCCGCCGAACCCAACAAAGAGCCGGCGTTCTTTTTGCAGGGGTCGGTCTCCGATCCGCTTCCCCCCAGCTTTCCCTTCACCGCGAACTAGTGGCACCAGGACGGCAACCAAAGGATCAAAATGTCCACCGCCATCGGCCAACTTCGCTACGGGTCGGCGCAACTCCGCGTCGCAACCGGTCGCCTCTCGAATATGGGCCGCTTAATCGGCGGCAACAGCTTCTCCAACTTCAGCCTCTACTCCGCCCGAGGCGAGTTCGTCGCCGGATCCATGCTGACCAGCGTCCAGTAGCTGTCCAAGAACCCACCCTACTTGGGCACCAAAGTGCCGCTAGAGAAACTCTGAGCCACGGAACTGCGGGCCCATTCCCCGTCGGCGGCCTGATCCGCAAGCCGCCGACGACGCGCACGTAAGGGTACTCTCCCCCGCCTCCGTTATAGCTCCTCGCGAATCTTGCTCTCGCCGCTATCTACTTCCGTCCCACGACTTCGCCCCATTCCTGTTAGTCTCGTTGCTAATTCAGCAGACACGATGCGCTCCCGGTGGAACTCTGCTGCCCGTTGAAGTCAGAGCCGCCCCCAATCAGCGCCTGCTGGGTCTGAGGGTCGAGAGGCGATCCGGCGCGCTGGACACCTTTCGTCGGAGAAATGAGCGCCGCGTTCCAATTGCTCGGCCACGTGTTGTAGAACGCTTCTCCAAACTTCCAATCAAGGGACCACCCAACTTGACTTGAACTCAAATTAAAACTCACCGCTGCCTTCTTGCCATTGGCGAGATTTGCCGAAACCGGAATCGCCGCACCAAACATGAACTGCTCACTGGTCGGAATCGCTGGATTCACCGTGGTCTCCCAACGTCCATTCGCGAAGATAGTCGAGTTCGCCGCAGCATTAGGGTCAAAAATAAGAAGTCCGTCCGGAAGCGGATAGGTAACGCCATCCACTTTCAGCTGGACGCCACTAAACAAAGTGGTGGAAACAACGTTCGCGGAAATCCCCTTCAACTTCGTGATCGCGGCATTTAACCAAACAACCGACGCCCCACCGCTCTGGCTGGACGTTTTCCAGGAACTGTTACTGATGGTAACGTCTGGAATGGTGCAGGGGGATGCTACTGGATCCAGCCGTCCAATCCTGTTAGCGGCAAACTGCGCGAACCACAGCTTGCCGTCCGGCCCGGCGGTGATTCCCACCGGCTGGCTGGAGGGAGTCGGAAGCGCAAACTCCGTAATCACTCCTAAGGGCGTGATCCGCCCAATCGTGTTCTGGAGGTTTCCCGTAAACCAGAGATTCCCATCGGGGCCGGCGGTGATGCTTCCAGGGAAGCTGTCTATCGTTGGAATCGTATATTCTGAAATCCCGCCCGAGGGAGTGATCCGGCCGATCTTCCCAATCTGTTCGGTAAACCAGACATTCCCATCCGGTCCCAAGGTCATACCCTGCGGCTGGCCCAAACGGTTCAAAAGAAAGTACTGAATTACCTGCCCGGTCGAAAAATCCAGTCGGTCAATTGAGCCCGTCGTCTGGTTCGCCACCCAGACAACGCCTGCCGCCGTCGCGACAATCCCGCGTAGCCCGCCCGGATAGCTGTACCCGGGAAATGACGTAAACGTTCCCGCCAAACTGATGCGCCGGACAGTTCCATCCAGGCTCGTAAAGTACAAATTGGGATCGGCACCCGCACCCGGCGTTATCGAAAACGGTTGCCCACCACCAAGAATGGGAAACTCCTGGACAATCCCGGTCGTCGTGATCTGGCCAATCTTTCCGACCGCCTGCTGGGTGAACCAGAGGTTGCCGTCCAACCCTTTCGCGATCGAGCTGGGTAGACTTCCCGCCGTGGGCAGCCCGTACTCTTGAATCATCCCACCCGTACTAATTGCTCCGATCCGGTTCCCTGCGCCTTCTGTAAACCACAGCCTCCCGTCAGGACCAGCCGTAATAGCGTTTGGTTGTGCATTCGCCGAGCCGATGGGAAGCGGATACTCCGTAATCGTCGCCGCCCATGCGGCGCTAGTGGCTCCCGCAATAAACAAAACCATGGAGAACAGCAATTTAATAAGCATATGGGGAATCACTCTTCTACTGTGATTTACCGACTGCTAGTCTCGAGTTTGCAGTAGAATCCAATTAAGTTAACAGGTAGCTCCCTAGATGGGTAGGCACATTTTAAAGATTCCAGGTACTCCATCTACTAGAACCATCCGGGGAAAAGTACTAACGCATCTCGTAGGGGAAATAGACGCGAACATGCTCTCGCGGGAATCGCGAGCGCAGACCATCCGTCACCCCAGTCTAAACCCATCACTTCGCCAGCAACCGCCGGGGAACAACACCGAGCGGAGCGGTATTCTTAAAACCCCGCCTTACGCCGCAGGCGCAGGCGGCGAAATCCCGGCGTTCAGGCGGCGTACCCGGTCGGCCAGAAAGACCAGTAACATGACTCCTAAAACCAGAAACGCCGCGTAGAAACTGGAGGCCCGGCTCCCCGCCACCGTGATCCCGGTTGCCTCAGTGCCAACCGTTAAGTGAGGCAAGCCCCAAAACAGCGCACACCAAAACGGTGTTGATTGCATAGTCGGCGGCGGTTGCGATCAACGGAGTGCCCACCAGAGGGCTCGCCCACATGGTGGGTGTCGACGAGGCACGACAAGCGGCGCAGGCCATCGAGGAACCAAGGACAACGGTCGCAACATTGAAGAGCCCACGGAGCGCCCGAGTACGGGTACGAGCATTCCAATAGGTTTCGGTGACTACGCCCATACCGCTGCAATCGCCATTGTCTTGCCTCTCTGCATCTAGAAAGCGGCAAAGAGTATCAATACGAAGATTGGTCGAAGTGGTCCCCACCTTACCAGGAAGCTTCACCTTACAACAGGACGGCAGCGCCGCGACCGCAACCCAGGCTGCAAAACGCCCCTGGCTCGGCGAGTTCCACATTGCCAGACCCGCCGCCAAAACGAGATCTCCCGCGACAGCCATCGAACGAATATCCATTTGGGGCGGAAATGGGATCGTCACGGGTTCGTGTGCAGAATCAGCCGGAGCCGCTTTGCCGTGGATGCTCCCAAAAACCGTGTCAGATAGACGATCGGCAGGGGGATAAGCCAGGCCTGCATCCCCTCGAAAGGCGACATCGCCAATCCCCTTGCCATCGTTTGCACCGTTTCTTGCAACGTTTGGTGCTGAACACCCACAGCCGATCACGACGTCGCCCGCAGGATTTCGGAGGAACTGAAATGGTTCAGCCCCTACACGACGACGGGAACAAAGCTCATAGGATGGGTTCCCCGCAACCCAGGGAGCCGGACTTTCGCCACGCCCAGCCGGAGCGCGATCAACAGATAGAGAGCCAAGACGGCAGGGCCAGGACAAACTCTGTGTGGCCCGGCCCAACTTAAGACCGCTGCGGCTGACGTCCCAACCGTCGCGATGTAGGATCTGGCTTGCTCGTTCTTATCAGTTCCCGTCGCACCGGACACGGAGGAAGAAGAGAAAAAGACCGGCTACTTCGGGTCGCCGAGCAGTACGGCGTCGCCCCAAAGAACACTATCGCCCCACAGAACGCTATCGCCCCACAGTACCGAGTCGCCCCACAGTACACTATTCCCGGAGACTGACGGGTCGCCCCAGGCCTTGCCCGCACCGCCCAACACGCTGTGCGCGGAGACGTTAAACAAACCGTAGAGACTCGTGCCCTTGGCCGACCAGTTGACCTGCTGCGCCGCCGTCGCCGCCGCGGCATTGGTCAGGGTGACACTGGAGCCATTCCTGAAAATGGCCGGCGACACTGCGCCGGTCGTGTCCGTAGTCGTGCTGTTCAGCGCGGCGAGGATATCCAGGTAACCAGCACCGACGGTGAAGGGATCGTAATAGCAAACCAAAGGGACCGTCGAGCCGCCCACGATGTACGTGGTCGGAGAAGGAAACGTCTTAGAAGCGGTCCGCATTAAGCGGGTCTTGACTTGCCCCGGTGCCAGACTCGGAGTCTGTTGCAACAGCAGCGCCGCTGCGCCGGCCACCATCGGCGCCGCCATCGAGGTTCCGGAAAACTCGATGTACTTACCTGCCGTATAACCAGACGCCACCAAGTTCCCCGGAAAACGATTGGCAAGCGCGGAGCCGATCACGTTCGCCGCACCAATGGCGTTGCCAGGTGCTACCAGATCGGGTTTGACAATATGATCCACCGCCGACGGCCCTTTGCTCGAAAAAGATGTGATGACGTCGTCCGAACGGGATTCGGAACCATTCATGTTCATCGCGCCAACCGTTAAGGCCAACGGATGATTGCCCGGGGAGGTGAGCGACCCATAGCCGTTCAGGTTGTTCAGCGTGTTCCGGCCACGGTTGCCCGCCGACGTAACAACCAAAATCCCGGCATTCACCGCCGAGGCCACCGCTTGAGTCAGCGGGTCTACAGTGTAGGACTCACGAATCGGGCGGCCAAGCGAAAGATTGATAATTCGGATGTTGTAGGTGTTCTTCAGCGCGATTGCGCGGTTGATGGCGGCTATCACTCCAGCATCAGTGCCGGCGCCGGTAGAGTCGAGCACGCGCAAGTTGATGATATTCGCCGCTGGCGCAATTCCGGCCATCTTGGCCAAGGCCGCCCCGGTGCCCGAACAGGAGCCGTTTCCCGCGATAATCGACGCGACGTGGGTGCCATGCCCGTAGCCGTCGTTCGTCGAAAGATCCCCGGCAACGAAACTCTCGGCATAGACGATTCGCGAGCCGGTGCAGTTGGCGCGCGCCAGATCAGGGTGAAGCGAGACGCCGGAGTCAATTACGGCAACGCCAATCCCGGCGCCCGTAAGACCGTAGCTCGCCGCGATATAGGCCCCCGTCGTCTGCTTCGCGAGGGGGAGCATGTGCGCTTTCATCGGACGGACAACGGATACATACACTACGTTCGGATCACCTTCCAAATCAGCGAGGTCCTTCGCCTTGATCTGATACGCCACCGATTTCACATGATCAAAACTTCCCTTGATAATCGCACCCCGGCCTGTGAGCTTGTCCTTATCGACTTTCCCGGCGGTGGCCTTGTAGAGCACGATCACATCGATCGTTCTCTCCTGATCCGACTGCTTAACCTCCACGGAAATCTTCGAGGGTGCCGCAAAGGCCAGGATCGGAGCAACAAGCACTAACAAAAGCGCAACAAGATGGACGGACGACAGGCGGTGGAACATAAATTTCTTTCTTGCGTAGCAGGCGGTGGAGGGCAACATGGATTGATCTTGGCTGGTCTCGTGCATCTCCAACAACAGGGATTCAGCGAATCGGGAAAGAGTCGGCCCATTCGGCGCCGGTGACAACAACGAGTCCCTAACAGGATTCACTGGTCGATTGCTTACATCCAATTGGGTAAGGTGTGACATATTGATTCAACTTTCAGGACAAATTCAACGTACGGTCTCCGTTGGTCATGCGAGCCAAGACTTCGAATCGCATTTCATTGCCAAATTACGGTATCGATGATTGAGCGGGAGCGGCGGCAGCCATTCCAGCGGCGAGCAACCGCTGGCCGCTCCCGTACCCAATTAGTTTTCGCCTAGGATTGCGATCGACTTTGCCTCTGACATCATCGTCGCTGTCGTGCCCCAGATCGTCGTATCGCCCCACAGCGCGCTAAAGCCCTGCGTGGTAGCGTCGCCCCACAACGCGCTGTCACCCCATAAGGCGCTGTCACCCCACAACGCCGAGTTCGCCAGGAACACCGTGTCCCCCCATAATGCTGATTTGCTCCAGGTCGTCGTATCACCCCACAACGCTGACGTCGTCGTGATCAGAGACACCTTCTGCGTGGTGGCGTTGTACTGAGCCTTCGGAGACAACATGTTCTTCCCCGTCGGAATCGTGTCGTAGTTGGACAGCGCACCGGCGATGTTCAGGTAACCCGCCCCAATCGTGAAGATGTCATATTGGCTCGCATACGTCGTCGAAATGCCGGTCACCGGATCGGTAACAGTTGCCGTGCTCACCAGCGGAAGCTGCCGGTAAGCGGACTTCATCAGCCGCGCCTTCACCAGGTCGGGAGTCATCGTCGGGCTGGCTTGCAGCAACAAAGCTACCGCCGCGCTCACCTCCGCCGTCGCCATACTCGTTCCGCTCAGCACCATGTAGTTCTGCGGCACATTGTTCGTCGTGTAGTAGGAAGTCGGAACGATGTTGTTCACGTTACCGCTCACCAATGTACTGCCGGCCGCCGCCAGCGAGAAGATCTGATTGCCCGGAGCAACCATGTCGGGCTTGACGATATGATCGATCAACGTCGGGCCTTTCGCACTGTAGGAAGCCACCTGGAGATTCGCCCGCGTCGCGTCGGCGCCCGTCTTCATCGCGCCCACCGTAATCACGAAAGGATCATTCCCCGGAGAGTTGATCGTGCCGTAACCACCCGTTCCAGCCGAAGTCCTCCGCCCCTCATTGCCGGCCGAGACCACCACCACGATGCCGGCCTTCCACGCCTGCTCCACCGCCTGGCACAGGGGATCGTTCAAGTAACTCGTATACACAGGCCGTCCCAGCGATAGATTAATCACCTTAATGTTGTAGGTGGCCCGGAGAGAGATCGCCTTCTGAATCGCGGTCACCACTTCGCTGTCCTTGCCTCCCCCGGTCGAGTTCAACACGCGCAGGTTGATGAGGTTCGTCGCCTGTGCGATTCCCGGGAAGGATTTTGTATACCCGGCCCCCGTGGAACTGGCACCATTGCCGCCAATCGTTCCGGCAATGTGCGTCCCGTGACCATATAGGTCATTTGTTCGCTTTTCGCCCGTGATGAAGCTCTCGTTATAAACGATGCGGGTTTTGCCGGTGGCCGGATTCTTGAAATCGTTATTGTCAGTGATGCCGCTGTCGATTACGGCCACCCCAATCCCGGTACCCTTATATCCGTACGCCCACGCCGTCGGCGCATACGTGCTCGCGGGGCTCATGTCGTAATTAAACGTGAAAGCGTTTCCTTTCACCTCGCGATCCGGAGAGATGAACGCAACGTCGTTATCCTCAGCCAACTTGGCCAACGCCTTGGCGGGGATCGAGTACAATCCGCTTTGGATCAAGTCCAGCGTTCCCTTGTGCGTGCCGCCGTGCGCTCGAACCTTTGCGTGGTGCTTCTCAGTAACCGCTTGCTTGAAAGAAACAATGACGTCTACCGTCGTTTCGGGGGCGACGCGATCCAGGTCCGGTGCCACCTTCGCATGTTTTCCGTACGCCATAAATGACGCCAGCAGAACCAAAACCAACCCCATCGTCATCCGTTGAGCGACGGCACGGATCACCCACGCCATTCGGTTCGGCTGCGCTGCTGCGCCACCCCCGGTTCGGCTGGAGCCCGATATCATTTTTTCGTTCGTCATCCTGTGTCTCCTGTACTGATCGCGCCCTTTTCCGGCGCAACCCGGCAATCACAATCCGCGCCAATTGGGGCGATACGCTGCCTTTTTCTGTACTACCAGAATGCGGTACCAGGAGATCCATACCAATAGTACTGTCGTTCTGTTTTACCGTAAAAAACACCTTATGCGATTGAAACAAAACGAGTTATATGGGCACTCTGTCTATCCAGCGGGACATTTTGTCCCATTAAGCCTTGAAAACCTTCCTCCAACGCGGTGCCTTTCCAACGCATCCAGGGGCATAGGACTAGATCTTTTGGGTATATGGAGAGCTCCGGTACGCCGGGAGAAACCAGATCAAGGCTAATGAAAAGGCATTCACCAGCCGATAGACGCGATGAGCAGGCATTATTCATGGGCAGTCACATGATGGCGTGGAAATCGAAAGCATACATTTCGCTGATCGTACTCGGTGGAATATCCGTGGTTGCCGAACTGCCCAATTACTGGAGCTCTGAGAACTCTCTGCGCTTCGCCGTTTTCGTTGGCATTGCCCTGATGACCTCAGCCTGGAAGGTGGCCTTGCCAGGTGTCCGGGGAACGATGTCGATGAATTTTCTATTCGTTCTCGTCGGAATCGTCCAGCTAAGTCCGGGCGAGACCCTTGCGATGTCGGCGCTCGCGGTTCTTGTGCAGTCATGTTATCACGCAAAAGCGAGGGGGGTCGACCGGTGGGTCAAGGCAGCATTCAACGTCTCTTCGGTGGCCATTGCTGTCCGCGCCGCCACGTTCACATACGCTGTGATCACCCCAGCCTTTCCCGCCCTGGAGTTCCCTTTCCGCCTGGCGTTGACCGCCACTGTCTATTTCCTCTTCAACACTGTCCCCGTCTCGATAATCATCTCGCTCACCGAAAACAAGTCGCTCATTGCCAATTGGAGAACCTGCTTCTTCTGGTCGTTACCGTATTATTTAATCGGCGCGGCAATCTCCGGACTCCTCTATGCCGTCAAGACCACGGCCGGATGGCAAACATCCGTGCTCCTGGTCCCTATCGTCTACGTGGTCTACCGCTCTTATTTGAACTACCTTGAGCGGCTCCAGGCAGAAAAGAACCAGGCGGAAGCGGAACGTAATCAGGCCGAAATCCAACGCAACCATGCCGAAGAGATCGCAGCTCTCCACCTGCGCACCATCTCCGCGCTCGCCCTCGCGATTGAAGCCAAAGACCATACGACGCACGAACATCTGCAGCGCGTACAGGTGTACTGCATGGCAGTCGGTAAGGAGCTGGGAATGAATGAGAGCGACCTGCAGGCCCTCCTTGCCGCCTCCCTGCTCCACGACATTGGTAAACTGGCGGTGCCCGAACATATCATCTCGAAACCCGGAAAACTCACCCCGGAGGAGTTCGAGAAGATGAAGATTCATCCGGTCGTAGGTGCGGAGATCCTGGAAAGTGTTCGTTTCCCCTACCCAGTCGTTCCCATCGTCCGTCATCACCACGAAAAGTGGGACGGATCCGGATATCCAGATGGCATCCGGGGGGAAGATATTCCCTTAGGAGCCAGAATTCTCAGCGCAGTCGATTGTTTCGATGCGCTTTCCAGCGACCGGCAATACCGGCGCGCCCTTCCGGTCGCCGAGTCGATGGCTTATCTGGAAAAGGAAGTCGGCCGCGCATTCGATAAGCGCGTTGTCGAAGTCATGGCCAGACGATATGTGGAACTGGAGGCTATGGCCCGGGAGCGTTCCGAAGACGCCAATACCAAGCTCTCGATCAATGCAAAGATCCACCGCGGTGCCGCGCCCGATGCCGGCTTCGCCGAAGAAGGCGCCTCCCACCACGTCGAACACGTCGAGTTCGTCGGCAGCATCGCATCGGCAAGGGCCGAGGCCCAACTGCTCTTCTCCATCTCGCAAAACGTGACCTTGAACGCCGACGGCCCCGCCATCTTGCTCGGCTTCGGCGACAAATTGCGGACAATCATCCCCTTCGATACCATCGCCTACTACCATTTGGACGGCGAAGTTCTCTGCCCTCTTTTCGTGAGTGGCAAAGAGGAAAACTTCTTCCGCCTCCGCATTCCCGTTGGCCAGGGCCTCTCCGGTTGGGTAGCCCACGAAAAAAAGACGATTCTGAATGGAAATCCGGCGGTAGAGCCTGGTTTCCTGAACGACCGGAACGCCATCACAAACCTCCGCTCCGCGTTGGCCGTCCCAGTCGAAGGGGAAAGCGGAGTCATAGGAGTTCTCGCCCTCTACTCCGCCAAGCGGGATCAGTTTACAAGGGACCATTTGCGTATCGTGATGGCCGTCGCCGCCCGCCTCGCCCACCAGGTTGAAAATTTCATGCGATTCCAAAAGGTCAGCGGAGACGCCACGACCGACGAACTGACGGGACTCCACAACTCCCGCTGGCTCGTGACCGCCCTGGAGTCCGCCTGTGCGAACGCTCGGGATGAGGAGCCGGAACTGGCAATTGTCGTTCTTGACCTCGATGGATTCAAGGCCTTGAATGATACCTTTGGCCACCTTCGCGGCAATCAAGCCCTACGGGATATCGCCGCGCGGTCGACGACAATCCTCAGCGAAGGGACCACCATCGCCCGCATGGGGGGGGACGAATTCCTCCTTCTGGTTACCCGCGGCGGCCAAGCTACAGCCACGGCTTTAGCTGTCCGGATACAGGCGGAAATTGAACAGATCGGAGTCGACCTCTTCGGCGAAAAACGGCTGTCCGCCAGTTGGGGTGTATCCGTATCCGGTGCCGACGGCCACACTCCGGAGGCGCTCATCGCCGAGGCCGACCGGCGAATGTACGAAAACAAACGGTCGAAAAACTACCGAATGACCAATTCACTCAGCCAGATGGCCGTCGGCATCGCCGCCCGTGAACAAAGCGAAGTCGTGGTGGCGGCGGAGCCGGCCGCGACGATCAGGAACTAGGGCATGCGAACTCTATGCCACTGGGTTCGTTTGCCAATCACTCTGGCTGTCTCCTACCTCGCTCTAACGGCCATGTTGTGGCACGCCCCAGGACGCGGCCTCGATGAGACACTCTGGGGTCAGAGCAGCTTCACAAATCCACAGGAGTCGGATCGGCAATGGAACTCCTACGGCCACTTCACCGCCTGGTATGCCGGCGAGTTATGGCATGGGCGGGCCGGTAACTCTGCCCAGTTTGGTGTCCCCGTGGAGGAATTGATCTCCGAACGCGCCCCTGTCAGCATCGGAAACGCATGGCGCGGATTCGTCGCTGCTTGGGTAGTCGCGTTGGCGGCCGGCATCGCCTCCCACTTCTGGCCAGCTATCGGGAAGACCGCGCTCGGCGCCGGGAGCCTTCTTCTGTCACTGCCCTCGGCCTTCGTGGTTCTTTCGCTCGTACTTGGGGGGGCCGCGCCTTGGGCGGGGCTGGCCGCCTGCATCTGGCCGAAGGCCTACTATCATTGGGAGACAATCCTGGTATCGGGCCGCCGCCGTCCGCACGTTCTCGCCCTCCTGGCGCAGGGTGCGGGCCCATGGCGAGTGCAGTGGCACGCCATCAATTATCCAAACCTGCGCCGGTTTCTAGGACTACTCGCCGTCACAGTGCCGATGCTGCTTGGTGCGCTGATTCCGGTCGAAGTACTCTGTGACCAGCCTGGCCTCGGCCAACTGGCCTGGCGCGCTGTCACCGCCCGCGATCTCCCCCTTCTCACTTCACTAACGCTTCTGTTTACCGCCGTCACGACCGTCATGGGTCTGCTTGCCGAAAGCCTGCGGCCGGAGGCGCGATGAAGCGCGTTGCCGCCGGGTTCCTTATCGTTTTGACACTGCTCCTTTTCGTCGGCCCAGCCGTCTTCTCCGGCGGGTATGAGAGCCAGGACCGGGCCCACATTCTCAGCCCACCGGACGGGAGACACTGGCTGGGGACGGACGCCGTGGGCCGGGACAACTTCGTCCGCTTTCTCCACGGCGGGAGACTCTCGCTTCTCCTCGCCGCGGCGTCCGCCGCGCTCTCCTGCGCGGTTGCCGCCGTCTTCGGCGCGGGCGGCGCGCTCACGGGGCGCGCCGGCCGCGCCACCACCTCTATTGTGTTTGACGTCATGTTGTCCACACCCTGGCATCTTCTCGTCTTCTTGGTCCGAGCCATGATGCCACTGGACGCTCCGCCCATTGCCATCGCCGCGGCCACCTTCGCCATTCTGGGCCTAGTCGGCTGGGCCCATGGTGCCCGGCTCGTTCAGGACGCCGTGCGGGCGATGGCTGCCGCCACTTGGCTGCGGCAGGCCCGCGCCGTTGGGTCCGGACCCGTTCACGCCTGGTTGCGGCATATCGTGCCCAATCTTCGTCCGCTTTTGCTCACCCAGTTTCTGCTGCTCCTGCCCGTATTGCTACTCAGTGAAGCCACACTCGGCATGCTCGGACTCGGCATTCCGGAGCCCTTGCCCTCCTGGGGCGGCTCTCTCGAAGATCTTGTCCGCGTCGGCCAGGTGGCCGAACGGCCATGGACGCTCCTGCCCGCCGCACTCCTTGCTTTGACCGCCATCTGCCTTCGACTGCTCGCCGAAGGTGATCAGGCGCCCGCCCGTTGGAAAGAAAGTGAGAGGTTATTCGAATGAAGCTTGTCCTGTTATTGGGTTGCGTCGTCGTGCTTTCCGCCGGCGAACTTCGCTTTGCGATGCGCAGCGACCCCAAGACGCTCGATCCGCTCGCCGTCACCGACCAGAATTCCGACATCGTACGCCACCTCACCGCCTCCCGTCTAGTGCGCCGGAATCGCGTCAGCCAGAAGCTGGAGCCGGAACTGGCCGAAAAATGGGAGGTGCGGGAGCAGGGGAAACTCCTCGTCTTCCGCCTGAAGACCGGCCTGCGCTTCTCCGATGGCACGCCACTGGACAGCCAGGATGTGAAGGCAACTCTCGGCCGCCTTCTCGATCCGGCCAAGGCCTACCCGATGAGCGAGGGGTTGCGCGCCGCCGGAATCACCAGCATCGAAACCCCCACCCCCGCCGAGGTCCGCATCCGGACAAACGAACCGGTGGCGGGCCTGGAAAGTTTCTTTGAGGAGGTCCCCATCCTCTCATCGCGATCGCCGCTCAAGGATCGCGCTGCCTCCGGCCCATTTGTCCTCGGCGCCTATCAACGCGGCCATTCTCTGCAGTTCCAGCGGAACCCGAACTACTTCCGAAAAGACGCCGCCGGCCGTTCTCTGCCCCGGCTGGACGCGGTTCGCATCGACATTCAGGCCAATCCGGAGTTGGAACGAAGCCGTTTTGAACGTGGCGAGTTGCACTTCCTCTCCACCGTCGATCCGGAAAGCTTCCCTAACCTGGAAAAATCCCATCAGGCCATCGACGCCGGTCCTACGCTCGATAGCGAAGTGCTCTGGTTCAACCAGTTCCCGGGCTCGCCTCTACCGGAATTCAAGAAACGCTGGTTCCAGTCTCTGGACTTTCGCCGCGCCATATCGGCCGCACTCCACCGCGACGATCTTGTTCGCGTCGTCTACGGCAGTCGGGCCATCGCTGGAGTCGGCCCCATGGCTCCGTCCTCCAAGGAATGGGCCTCGCCCCGATTGCGCGCCCAGCCCTACAACCTCCAGACCGTCAAATCGTCGCTTGAAAAAGGTGGTTTCCAAAACAGAAAGGGCCAGCTCTACGACGCCGCCGGCAACGCCGTCATTTTCTCCCTGCTAACCAACGCTGGCAACCGGCTGCGCATGCGCATGGCCACGATGATCCAGCAGGATTTGGCAAAGATCGGCATCACCCTCCAGATTGTCGCGCTCGACATGCCTTCCTTGTTGGAGCGCATGACCCGCTCCTCCAACTACGAGGCCATCCTGCTCGGCATCGTCGGCATCGATCTCGACCCGAACGACCAGATGAATGTCTGGATGAGCTCGTCGGCAAGTCATCCCTGGAATCCGGCGCAGAAGCAACCCCAAACCAGCTGGGAAGCCGACATCGACCGGCTCCTAAAGCTGCAGTTCCACGCTCCGACGTCGGCCAAACGAAAAGCCTACCTTCACCAGTTCCAGCAGATTGTCGCCGATCAGGCACCGATCCTCTATCTCGTCCACCCGAATGCGCTGGTAGCCGCCTCGGCCCAGCTCTCCGGTCTGCGAGTCAGTAGCCTCACCCCTCGTGTCCTATGGAACGTTGAGGAACTCGATGTGGTCTCTCCGGTCCGGGCGGCCAACCCTTAGGCATGGTACTGGACGCCCACATCTCGGCGCGCTACGCGAACACGCAGGTGCTTCGCGATCTGACCCTCTCGATTGCTGAGGGAGAAATGGTCGGGCTCGCCGGGCAGAGCGGCAGCGGCAAGTCCACCCTGGCGCTGGCGCTGATGCGTCTGTTACAGGGCAACACCGCGATCACCACCGGCAGCCTCAAACTGGAAGGCCGGGAAATCCTCACCGCCCCGGAACGCGAGTGGCGCACCATCCGAGGACGCCGCGTCGCCCTGGTCATGCAAGGCGCGGAGTCAGCATTGAACCCGGCCCTGCGCCTAGGCCGCCAGCTCCGCTTGGCTTGGGAGATACATGCCACCGATTGGCGGGCGAACGGCCTGCCCCAGGCCCGTAGCCTCTTCGCCCGCTGCGGGCTTCCGTCCGAGGATTCGTTCCTGGATCGCTACCCCGCCCAAATCAGCATTGGCCAAGCGCAGCGCGTTTTGATCTCCATGGCGCTACTCCACCGACCGGCACTGTTAATCGCCGACGAAATCACCAGCGCCCTTGATCTTCTCACGCAACAGGAAGTACTCGAAACACTGCGGGAGGTCAATCGCGCCTTTGGCATGGCGATCCTGTTCGTCTCTCACGACCTGATCGCGCTGCGTTCTCTCTGTACCCGCGTCGCCATCCTTTCCGCGGGCAAAATCATCGAAAACCGTCCAACACGGGATCTCTTCGAAGACCCCCTGGAACCCTATACGATCAAGCTGCTCGCCGCGCTTCGTCGATATGAAGCGAACAGTCATTTCGAATCGACTCCGTTGGGAGCATAGTTCCTTCCTGCCGGGAAGCTCTCGAATGCGGACGACCCGGGGAAATAGTCCCGCTCGCCCTATAGCCGGAAACACATCTCGGTACTTCCTAACCTCAGTACTGTTCACTTAGAGTATTTCGATGCTATTCTGTTTTAGGGGCCGGAGGCCCTCGGAATGGCTCGTACGCTTGCTTGTTTGCCGGTCGGCAGCAGGATTACCGACTACATTAGCCTCGGCGTCATCGCCAAGTTCGTCCCTGCTGAGAAGGTTCACGGAATCCTGAAGGAAACCAATCGCGCCAGCATTCGCGAACGCGATTTGCCGGCCCATGTGGTGGTCTATTACGTGATTGCGTTGGCGCTCTACATGCGTTCGTCTTACCGTGAAGTGCTGCGCTGTTTGGTGGAGGGTGTGC
>JBKJLJ010000061.1:0-5971 GCA_046597015.1 Bryobacteraceae bacterium | reverse complement strand
GGCGGCCGAGATGCTCCCACATCGAACCGGCTTCGGGATAGTCCTCGGGCATCAGAGAGCCGTTCGACCCCATCGAGTAACGGCGGCCGGGAGCGGAGCTATCTTTCTTAAAACTCCAGCCCAGGGAGTAGGTCATCTGCATCAGGTTGTTCGGCTGCACCCCGACGAGCCAACGGTGGCCCACGCCAGACGCCTCCGGCTCCATGTAAAAGTTGTCGCTGACGGTGAAGGCCCGCGCGAGCGCGTTGTGGTTCACCATCACGGCGGCGTCCTCCAGCGTCGGCTGGTCCTTGCCCTTGATGGTCTGATGCAGGCCCCAACGCAGTAGCGAAGGGTCATGCCGGGCCCCTGGGATCCGATCAAAGATTGCGTCGAACGTGTGGTTCTCCTTGGTGATGAACACGACGTGCTTGATCTCGCGCGACGGCCGCCCAACCATCGCCGGTAGGATCGGTGAAGACATCGCCGCCCGATCCGCCGCCCGGTCGACCATTCCGTTATATTCGAGGACTCGCGTCGTCAGTTGGGCCAGGGCGGGGGCATCCGGGGAGTCGAGAATGCTCAGGACGCCCTTCAGGCCCAGAAACTCGCTCTGCGGAACCTGCTGCCCGCCTTTGGGGCCATTGCCGAAACCCTTGAAATTGACGCAGGCCAATCGGCGGCCGTCCGGAGAAATCGCCAGTCGATACGGGTACCAGGCCGTGGGAATGTGGCCGAGGACGGCGAGCGTGCGCACGTCGAGGACGCCGATCGCGTTGATGCCGCTCTCGGCGACGAACAGCTTCGTGCCATCAGGGGAAAGGATCATGCCCGAGGGTCCGACGCCGCGGAGTCGAGCGACGAGGGGCGAAGGCGTGATGCGCTGCTTGGCGAGAACTTTTCCGGTGGCGAGGTCGAGGCGCTCGATCAGGTCGTTGTTCCCGTTGGAGACATACAAACTGTCTGCGCTGACGGCCAGGAAGTTCGGCGCGCTGCCGCCGACAGTCGAGCCATTATCGGACGGGGCACCAGTGAGCAAACCGGTTTTCCAGTAGCTCAGCACCTTGGGCGCTTGGGGCTGAGTCACATCGACCCCGGTCACCGAGAACGATTGCGGCCCGTTGTTCGGCCCGAGTCCGGGGATCTTGCGGCCCTCGAACGTCACTCCGTCGCGGGCCTCTTTGCTGGGGTAGCCGAACGCTGGCCGGGTGAGGCCCCGGGGGTCGGATTTGCCCTCGGTCGGCGGGGGGACGGCGCTGTATTCGAACTGGCCGACGTTGGCCACGAAGACCCGATCTCCGGCGATGGCCAGGGCGTAGGGGTAACGTCCCACGGGGGTGGAGCCGGCGACGCTGCGCTGGGCAACATCCACGATCACGAGACGGAAGTTCGTCACATCGGCGCAGTAGAGATGGCGGCCATCGGCGGAGATCTGGAGATCGGAAGCGTAGCTGTCTTCGAACTTCCGGCCCTTGACTTCGGTGTTGAGAGAGATCTGGGCGACGATCTGGGTTGATGTGGTGTCAACGATAAAGATTGCTCCGGAATCGCCGCTGCTCCAATAGAGCAGCTTCCCGTCGGGGGAGAAAGCCGCGCCGCCGGCGTTGAGATGGCCCCTGCGCCTGCCTTCAGGCCTCGGGAGGCTCCATGTAACGATCTTCGGTGCCGCCGCCTGCCAGTCGGTGACGAACTGCCCTACGCCATCGCTGGGGATGAAGAGAGTTTTGCCATCCCGGGTCATGGCGAGGCCATGGGGGAAGCGGGCGAGGGGATGCTGCTGGCCCTCTGGGCTGAGTTGGCGGCCGTTGGGAAGGGTGGTGAGGCCGGCGGGATTGTGCGTGGCGTAGGTGTCGACGGCGGGGGCGTGAAGGAAAGGTTGGCCCCACGCGGAGGATGCCAGAAGGAGTGCGGAGAAGGAGAGGAAGGGAGTCGTTGGAAAGGTCATATTGGGCCTCTTGAGGACAGCGACTACCAGGGTAGCGGAAGAGGGATAATCAGGGCCATCAGCGAGGACAGAGTCTGCGAGAATGGGGTCTTCATGCACGAAAGGGCGGCAGCAACACTGTGGCAGGTTTTGAACTCGGCTGAAATCGAGTTCGTGATTGTCGGGTCGGTGGCGAGTTCGGTAGCGGGGGAAGCTCGGACTACGCAGGACGTTGACATTCTGGCGGTTATACGGTTCGAGCACATCGCGCTGTTGCGGATTGCTTTGAGGGAAAGCTACTACTTTGACGCGGAGTCGGCTGAGGAGGCGTTGCGCGGCAATCGATCGTTCAATGTCATCGCGCTCGAAGGATTGTTGAAGTTCGATTTTTTCCCCGCAATTGATGCTTTCGCCCTGGCCCAACTGAGCCGAAAACGGTTCTTGACCGTTCCGTTTCTGTCGCAGGACCCGATTCCGGTAGCGACAGCGGAAGACACCATCCTCGCCAAGCTCCGCTGGTATCACGAGGGAGGGCGTGTATCGAGCCGCCAGTGGCGAGACATCGAAGGGATCGTGCGGGTGCAGGGAGAACGTCTCGACCGAAAATACCTCTGGGATTGGGCTATTCGGCTTGGTTTGGACGACTTGCTAGAGCGATTGGAGATAAGCTGATTCTAGTGCCTCACCCCGCCCCCAGCCCCAGTCGAGATACGCTCCCCGAAGCTGACCGCTGGCTTCTGGAGCGGTTGCGGTCCCTCGACCCCGGAGAGCGGCTTCGTCAAGTTTTCGGAATGATTGAGTTCGGCTTCCAGTTGGAAGCCAGTGGACTTCGACTAAGAGAACCGGAACTCACTGGGCTCGCCTTCGAACAGCGTCTGGCTGTTATTCGATTTGGGCGGGAGTTGGGCGGGAAAGTGGCTGATGCTCTCGCCGAGCGAGCAGAGCACGCGGGCGGGGGTCGGTGAATGAATGGCGAGAATATTTGCCTCGCGGTTGGCGGGGGAGTTTTGCTCTATCGCTTGGACACTTGAAGCAGCGGGGGCTTCACGACTGCGCATTTTGACCCCGAGGCTGATCCACATGGCTTCCGCGCCGTTTTGGTCGCACGGCAAATCTCAAATGAGTCATCCCCGATGATGTCCTGGAATCGGTCCGCATTCTCGCCATACTCAAAGGATGCTGCGGGGTACCAGGAGACGGTGGTGAAGGTCGAAGTTCGGCATGTGGGGCGCGGGAGCGGATAGCCAGTTCGGCGCTGGGGTACGAGGCCGAGACGTTTGTGCGGGTTGAAGTGTATTGATGAAGGGCTGGCGTTCGTAGACCCAAACACTCTGGTGGATCCGTAAGTGGGCTGAGTTAGGACAGACCCGAATTGAGAGTGGTCAGGGACGAATCGGGAGCAACGGAAGTTCGCGGAAGTGGGCGTCCCGAGTGAGGAGAACGCAGCCGTGCTCGTAGGCAGAGGCGGCAATCCAAACATCGTTACGGGGAATGGGGCGGCCTTTCGCCATCAGGAAAACATCAATTTCGGCATATCGCTCGGCGGTTTGCTCAGTGACATCGACGATGGCGACCGATGGTTTGGCGAGGAAGACCTGGAGTTGGCGCGTGTTTTCGATGTTTCGACTTCCGCGGAGGAATCCACTGCGTAACTCTCCGATAACGACGGTCGGAATTAGAACTCGGCTCGCCCGCGCCAGGAGTTCGAGAATCTCCGGGTCGCCGCTCATAAGACCGGAGTAGCCGGAAGTGTCGAGAAGGATCGTCACGATGGCCAGTCGATAGGGTCCACGGTCCGCATGGATAACAGAGCGGCGTCGAATTCGACGGCAGCCTCGGGAGCCCAGGTTCCGGCAAACTCGTCGAAATCCGAATTCCTTGAGGGCGGGTTAACGGCTCGGGAGAGCAACTGAGTAGCAGCGCGGCTGAGACTAATGCCTTCGCTTTTGCTTTTTTCGACGATTGCTCGCTCCAGATCAGGGGGTAAGTTTCGTAGCGAGATGGTCATAAATAGAGTGTAGCAACTTTCTGCTCCTTTTTGATGCAGAATTCGATGCAACGAGGCCAGGGAGCGACTTGGCCAGCGTCCACGATTCGCCCCGGGCCTGCACATTTAAGGTGTGGCCGGCGGTCCAAAGGTCTAAGGGAAGGTTCGAGACCGGTGCTATGACCATGACGTTGAATTTGAGAGGCACGCTTACCCTCCTCACCAGGCCCATCGACGACCGCGCCGCTCTCTTCATAGCCGTATGGACCTTGGCCCCCCTGCTTACCTTGCTCCCCCGGAGCGCCGGCCCGCACGACCCAACAAAAGATGGATTCGCCCTCGCCCACGTATCCATTACGACGCTCGATGACGAGAAGCCGCCGAAGCTGCAGTGGGCGGGTGACCCCAATCCGTACGGGGAGGATAGGAAGCCGAGGGCCGAGACGCCTACCCGCCGCCTACGCTCCTGCAGACTGGATTTAAGAGCAGTTCAAGGATGAAACGCCGCTTCGGTGCTCCCCTGGAGGTATTTACGGCA
This sequence comes from Bryobacteraceae bacterium, assembly GCA_046597015.1. Classification (GTDB taxonomy): domain Bacteria; phylum Acidobacteriota; class Terriglobia; order Bryobacterales; family Bryobacteraceae. The sequence goes on along the minus strand of JBKJLJ010000061.1, from coordinate 1,543 downwards.
GAATTGTGATGCGCGTCCGGCGGGTGTCCAGTCCTTTGCCGGCGTAATATCCAATCACCGCGACGCCCGAGGTGACGGCTACCAAAACAGCCACCGCAGCGCCACCGGAGTCCGTGTGGGCCGCTGAGTAACCGCCGATGCCCAGCCCGGCCACGACGCCCACCGTGGTTCCCATGCTTCGCCCCCAGGAGCCGCGCTGCTTGACGAGCGTGATCAACGTGATCGCGGCAGGAGAGAAAAACATGTCTTTACAATAACCGTACGCAACATCCGCACTCAGTAATCTCAACACCACAAATCGTACCATCCTTGCAACATACACAAATGGTGCCAACGCAGAACTCGCAATGACCGCGCTAGCCGCCATAGGCGTGCCTAAGGAGGACATAAGCGCCTTAGCTCTCGACAGCGCTACGAACGAGGAGTTAGCGGGAACTGAGATAGGCAAAGCCTCAGATGATGCTGCCGCGGGAGCATGGCAAGGCGCTAAAATGGCTTTAGTCGGAGGATTACTTGTCGGAGTCGCCCGCGCCCAACCCCAAGGGTAGGGCGTCGTCTCGGGCGATAAGGCCGGAATATCGGCTCCTAATCACCTCAAATCCACGGCCTGCGGCCGATACGCCCTGAGCTGGGTCACGAGTTCACGGGGACGTCGGGCCGCAAACTCCTTACGGGCTGCATGTCGAAGGTTCGAGTCGCAGGAACCGAGCAGCGTTGTTGCAAAGAATATCGGATTTCTGCTCGCTGCTGAGAAAGTCGGCATCCAAAATTGCGGTAACTCCCGCCTCCGCTTGATCCCCAAAGTCGGAACCGAACATAATGCGTTTGCTAAAGCCAGCCTCTGCGAGGTTGCGTAGAAATTGGTAGTAGGTACCGCGCGGCACCAAACGTTCAGCCGATAACGCGGCAACATCGACGTACACATTGGGGTGGGCGTAAAGTAGGGCCACTGCGGCTTCCAGCCGGGGCCAGCCAGCATGCATAACCCAAAGACGAAGCTTTTTGTGACGCAGCAGAACTTTCTCCAGAAGCAGCGGATCGCCAAGCGCCATTCGGTAGTTTGGAGACTTGAACGGCACCTGGGAAAAGTCGTAAGCCATGCCGGGAGCGCCCGGTCCCATGTGTATCGCGACGGGGATATCGAACTCGCCCGTGACAGGGTATGAAAATTTATATATACCCTCAAATCAATCACTTGCCAAAAGCCATCCCAGAATTACTCCCGTTTCCCCCTGTAGCTTGAAAGCAGGAGTCCAACATGACTGAAGAGCAGAAAATCCGTCGGGCCGAACTAGCCCGCGAAAACGGGCGCAAAAGCCGCGGCCCCATCACACCCCTCGGCAAATACGCCAGTTCCATGAACGCCATCGCCACCGGAAAACACGTGAAAGTACACAAGGAAATCTTCCCGGAATGCGACATCTTATATTCGACGGACGATCGGGAATCCTTCGTCCGGCTTCACGTCAAGCACGTCAAGCAGTACAAGCCCCACTCGGATTGCGAACATGCCGTCGTCCGGCAGATGACCTGTGAGCTGTTT
>JBKJLJ010000055.1:0-11211 GCA_046597015.1 Bryobacteraceae bacterium | reverse complement strand
ACTGCCGACGCCAACTCTCACCTTCGAAGCCGTCGTCACAAACGTCCTCGCCTTCGCCGCCCCCGCCCCGCCCGTCGCTGTCGGGGTCCGCACACCCAGGCCACCTCTTCGTCTCTGATTCGTCCCCCATCTCGGAACTTTTGCCCCGAAACCCACGAATTAATTCCTAGAGGAAATTTGTATGCCCTTCGATCGTCGCGGCTTCTTTGGCCGCCTATTCGCATCGGCCGCGGTCACGCCCGCCGCCGCCGCCCCCTCTGCCCTCCCCGTCCCTGTGCAGACTCTCGATCTCCCGAAACTCCCTCATAAGCTCATCGACGGTGTCAAGGAGTTCACCCTGGTCGCCGAGGTGATCCGAACCTCCATCGCCCCCGGCCGCATCATGGACGCCTGGGGCTTCAACGGATCCATTCCCGGCCCCATGATCGAGGTCGTCGAAGGCGATCGCGTCAGAATCACCGTCGAAAATCAACTCCCGGAAATGACCGGCGTCCACTGGCACGGCCTCGAAATCCCCATGGAACTAGACGGCTCTATCGGCCTCGGCATGGACCCCATCAAACCCGGCGGCAGGTACGTTTACGAGTTCACCGTGCGCCAAAACGGCAGCTTCTTTTACCATTCCCATTTCCCCATGCAGGAAATGATGGGCCTCATCGGCATGTTCGTCGCTCATCCCGCCAAGGCTCACAACCCCGTCGTCGATCGTGACTACGCCATCATCCTCCAAGAGTGGGATCTCAAGCCCAACAACCCCGTCCCGAACTCCCTGGCGATGGAGTTCAACTGGCTCACCTTCAACGGCAAAGCCGGCCCTGACACCACTCCCATGGTCGTCAAGCAAGGCGAGCGCGTCCGCATCCGTCTCGTAAATATGGGGATGGATCATCATCCCATCCACCTCCACGGGAATCACTTCTTCAACACTGGAACCGAAGCCGGCCGCCGACCCGAGTCCACTTGGTACGCCGAAAACACCATCATTGTAGGCGTCGCCCAAGCCCGCGACATCGAATTCGTCGCTAATAACCTCGGCGACTGGATGTTCCACTGCCATCTACCCCACCACATGATGAATCAGATGGTGCCCATGGTCGGCCCCGATATGCACCATCCACTCCACAGTAAGGTCCCCGGCTACCCGCAGGACATGTGGATCGTCGACGACGAAATCTACAACGACAAACCCGAAAACTACGGCCTTCGCAAAGGATGGTCCGGAGCCATGATGGGCATGATGACCATGGTCCGCGTCGTCACCCCCGCCATGTACGACAAAATTGAGGCGCTGCGCAAGAATCCGCCCCCCATCACCTTACCCAAAGGCGAAGCCCATAAGCACAACCACGGGGAGATGAAGTAACATGACAATCCTCCTCCTCGCCCTTAACTTACTCGATCTCGAGAAGCTGGCACTAGCCAATAATCCCCACTTCCAGCAAGCCGAAGCCCAAGTTAAAATCGCCGAAGGCCAGCGCAAACAAGCCGGTCTCTACCCGAACCCCACCATTGGCTTCAATAGCGAACACAACTCCCCGAACCCCAGCACCCGCTGGGGTTCCAACGGCGGTGTCCTCGGCCAGCGCATCGTCACCGGCGGAAAACTAGGCGTCGAACGAGCCCTCGCCGACCGCGAAATCGACGAAGCCCGCGCCCGCCGGGATCTCGCCCGCCTCGAACTCTCTGGCCATCTCCGTCGCCTTTATTACCAGGCCCTGGGCGAACAAAAGCTCGTCGATGTCCGCGAGCAACTCGCGAAAACCGCTGCCGAAACCGCCGGCATTTTCCGCCAGCTAATGAACACCGGCCTCGCCGATGAACCCGACGTTCTCACCGCCGATGTCGAATCCCAACGCGCCGCAGTCCGCCTCACCCAGGCCCGTCAAGCCCAAACCCGGACCTGGCAACAGCTCGCCGCCCTCGTCCAACAACCCTTGGCCCCCCAACCCCTCGACGGCGATTTCCTCGCCCTCCCCGAGGTCGAAAAAGCCAAAGTCTGGGCCCGCATCGAAACCGAAAATCCGGAGTTCACCCTCCCCGGCATCGCCGTCCGTCGCGCCGACCTCCAACTCGCTCAAGCCCGTAAAGCTCGCATCCCCGATGTCCAGGCGCGCGGAGGCGTCCGCTACAATCGCGAATTGAGCGAAATCACCCGCGGTTCCGTCGGCCCCGAAGGCATCTTCGATATCTCCGTCGAACTGCCCATCTTCAATCGGCAGCAGGGCAGCATCGCCGCCGCCAAGGCCATGCAATCCCGCGCCGCCCTGGAACCCGCGCGCGTCCGCCGTTCCCTCGAAGCCCGCTTCGCCGACGCCTGGCGTGAATACGACCAAGCCCGCACCGCCGCTCAGCGCTACCAGAAGGAAATGCTCCCGGCCACGGAAAAAGCACTCACTCTTTACCGCGCCAATTACAAAGCCATGTCCGGTTCCTACCCCGCGGTCTTACAAACCCAGCGCAGTTACTTCATGCTCCAGGAAGAGTACATGGAAAACCTCCAAACTGCCTGGCGCGCCGTGGCCGATCTGGAGTCTCTACTCGCCACTTACAACCCGTAGAACTCTGTCGCCGTTCCACCCAGTATCTGCTCCCGTATCGCCATCGGCATCGGGCCCAGACACTGGGTGAACGCCGCCAGCCGTTCCTTCCACGTCACGCCCCCGCCCGGCCACCCGCTTGCAAACATCACCCTCTCCGGACCCGCCATCCGCATCGCCCTCTTCATTCGTTCCCGCTGTTCTTCCGTCAATGGCAACCCAAATCCCGTTAATTTCAAGTAGAAATTCTCCGGCAGTTGCGCCTCCGTCTCCGGCACCCCGTCCAAAGCCACCTTCCTGTCCCGCACCGTCCGAATCTCGTCCCACCGCTCTGCCGGCCACTCCAGCGCCAGTCCATCCACAAGCACCCCGTACGCACTTTTCACGAGCGGATGCGCGACCGCCTCTCGCGTAATTACCGCTTTGATCATGGGAAAATCCACCGCCACCCGCAGCGCCTCCCCTACGTCATCCGGCAGCCAAACACTGCCCTCAAATCGGTTCCGCCGCAAGATCGTCCCGAGCCACTCGGCGTCCTGCGCGGGCGGCAAAAACCCATGCTGCGCGTCAATTCGCATCCTTAACTCCGCACGGTCACGGTCAGCACTTCCACCGGCGCCGCCGCAAACGCCGCCTGCAACTCGTCCGACGACGCAAATTCCCGCCCCACCACGTGCCGGGCCGGAAACGCAAACGTCAAACTCTCCGCCTCAAACGGCCAGGGCTGTAATCGAAACTCCCGCGGCGTCACCGCCTCCACCGCAATCGTCGACTCTCCGCCGTCCTCGAGCGGCAGCGGATGAAGCAGGTCCGCCGGCGACGAGTAGGCCACACAAGTCAGTAGCGACAAGTAGTCGCAAGCCTGCAACAGCCGAAAATGCTCCTCAATCGTCGCCGCGCTTTTCTCCAGCGCCGTCAACGACTCGTCCGCCTCAATCCGCATCCGCAACTCCGCCTGATACGCCCGCTGACTCTCCAAAAACGAATCGAGCAACGGCAACTGCGCCGCGGCAATCGTCGTCCGGTCCGCATGCGCGGTCAGCAAGTTGTAAGTATGCATCGCGATCAGCAATCCGGCGTAAGGATCTTCTTCCGCGATGATCCGCACCGCCCGCTCCCGCACCGCCAAATAGTCGGCTAGGTCGATCTCTTCAAACGCCGAGTACTTACCCACTAACTCCACCGAAAACGCCGATGGCTTCCCTTGCCGCGTAATGGACGGATGCGCGTCGCGCGTCGCCCACCCGTCATCATGCGATGCAATGCCGTGCAGCACCCTAGCCCGTGGCTCCGGCTTCCGAAACAGCGCGTTGCCCCACGCCTCGGCAAATCTACCCGCCAATCTCGCATGATCTGGATGCGTAACAAGCCACCATCCGGTGGAAGATTCCAAACGAAGCATGTCTTTCCAACTCCCTCAAAAACGAAATCTATTCCGGCACATCGGACCGGTTCGACTCATGCCAATGATGCAGGAAATACCACTCTAAAAACATCCCGGCAAAGAAAAACACGAACCCCAGCACCGTCGCCGCCAAAACCAGAGCAAACAAATAGTCCGTCTCCAACTGGCCACTTGCGTACAAAATCGAATAGCCCAAGCCGCCCTGCCCCACCCGGCTTGACCCCGCAAACAACTCCCCCGTAATCGCGCCAATCACCGAGATCCCTGCAGAGATCCTCATGCCCACAAACAAATTCGGCAGCGCATGCGGCAGCCGTAACTTGAACAGAATCTGCGCCGCCGTCGCGTGATGCATCAAAAACAAGTGGACTAAGTTTTCCTCCACACTGATCAATCCCTGCGTCGTGTTCGCAATAATCGGCGGCAGGCAAATGATAAAAGCGACCAGCGCCACCGACGTCACCCCGCTCCCTGCCCACATCAAGATCAACGGAGCAATCGCCACAATCGGTACGGTTTGCAGCAGGATCGTATACGGAAACAAGAGCCGTCGCAGCCAAGCCCACTGGGCAAATAGCAAAGCGATCGCCACCCCAATCACGACGCTACAGGCCAGCCCCAGCGCCGCCGCCGTACTCGTCAGCAGCAACGATTGCAACAGGGAAGGGAAGCGGTGCACCACCGCCGCCCCCACCACCAGCGGCCCCGGCAGCATGTAGGCCGGCACGTGTAGGAGCCACACCACCATTTGCCAAATGCCCAGCAAACAACCCAGCACAAGTAGGTTATTGAGCAAAAACCAAAGCTGCCGTTTCATGCGAGCGCCCTCACCCCGCGCAATACCAGCGAAACCTGCGCCACCTGCTCTTCGTAAGCCTTTGTCGTTCGCGTCTCCGCCGTCCGGGGCCACGGCAGATCCACCGGCACAACCTGCTCAATGCGCCCCGGATGCGGCGCCAGAACCACGATGCGCGTCGAAAGGAACACCGCCTCGGCCACCGAGTGAGTTACAAACAATACCGTCCACTGTTGCTCCAGATAAAGCCGCAGTAACTCCTCATTCAGCCGGTCCCGGCTCATCTCGTCCAGCGCCGCAAACGGTTCATCCAGCAACAAAATCCGCGGCCGGCTCACGAGCGCCCGCGCAATCGAAACCCGCATCTTCATCCCGCCGGAAAGCTGCCGGGGATAACGATCCGCCACCGCCGTCAGCCCCACCAACTCCAGCATCTTCGCCACCTTCTCTTCCCGTGTCGCACGTGCGACGTGCTCCAGTTCCAAGCCCAAACCCACGTTCTGCCCCACCGTCCGCCACGGCAGCAATGTCGCGTCCTGAAAGATAAAACTCATCAACTCCCGCGCGTTCGCCGGCGGCATCCCGTTCACGGCCACCGTCCCCCCGGTCGCCTCGGTCAATCCCGATACGAGCCGCAGCAGCGTTGACTTGCCGCATCCCGAAGGGCCCAGCAGCGATACGAACTCCCCTTTCTCTACCTGCAAACTAACGCTCTGCAGGGCCAACCCCCCGCTACGAAACTGTTTGCTTACCCCCTCGACGCTGATCTCCGGGATCCCGTTCACCATGCCGATACCCCCGCAATCGGTAAGTGCAACGCCGATGGATATGCGGCCGTGTGGAGGATCTGCTGCGTCGAACGCCCCCAATTCCATCCGTCCGCCGCCTCCGGCGAAACCACCGTGGATGGGTTTCGATCGTACACCGGAAACGCCGAACTAGCCACTTCCAATCGCAACCGATCTCCCGGCGACAGCACGACCGACGTAGCTTCCAACGTGAACTCCCAGGCATGAATCGTATCCGCGGCATAAGCTCCGTCGCGAAAAAGCCACGACGACCGGGCGATCCCCATGCAGAGAAACTCCGCCCGGCCGTCCGCCGTCACCCAAACCAACTTAGCTGTCAAATCAGCCTCCGCCGCCGAAGTAACCGCGTAGAGGGTTACCCGCGGCTGCCCACACAAATGGGCCGTCTCCTTCACTGCCGCTGTCGTATAAACCAGTAAGTGGTTACCCATCTCCATCGTCCGTTGGTCAAACGGCCCACTCAGCGCCTGGGGTCCCCCGGGAGCCAAAACAGGAACTTCCGGATCATAAACGAATACGTCGCGAGGCTCCTCTTCGGTCGGCGGATCCGCCCCCAGAAAGCCATCACCCATGCGCGAATTGGCCCCGCTGAAGCTATGCAGGTATAGGGTTAGCGGCGCTTCCGTCGGCCACTCGTCTGCGTCGCGCCACTCGTTCGCCCCCAGCGCAAAATACCGAACCCGCGACTCTCTCGCGAACTCTCCACTGCCCTTCAACCAATGATTAAACCATCGCAAAAGCAGGGCGTCCGTATGCGGAACTCCCGCCGGACCCAGTTCAAGTTCTCCCACCCGGTCGCCCCACGGAATATGCACCCACGGCCCCGCCAGTAGATATTGATGATCTCGCGCGAACGCCGTCCCCGCGCCCTTCCGCAACGCCAGATACCCCGCAATCGAACCCTCCACATACAGGTCATACCAACCCGAAATATGCAACGCTGGAATTTCTATCTGGTGGTAACGAGTACTAACATCCAACTCGCTCCAATACTCCCCCGGCTCCCGATGCGAAATCCAGTCACTGACATAACTCGGCAACGCCGGATCGCTAATCGCCGGCAGCTTCCCATATGGCGCAAAGTTTGGTTGACTCCGCACGTTTGCCCACGCCGCTTCCAGCCGTTCGTGCGCCTCCCGCAATCCCCGCCGCCGAGCGTCCTCCCGCAGCATCTGTATGCCCCATCCCAAAGTCGAAGCCAGCCGCAACGCCCCCTGATGGTAAAACCACCCGTAATACAGGTCCGCCGCCGCCATATGCGGCGCCATACAGACTAACCCTTCCGGCTTCTCCGCCGCAGCCAGTAACTGCGTAGACCCTTGATAGGAAAATCCGTACATCCCGATTCGCCCGTTACACGCCACGTGGCCTCGTAGCCAAGCGATCGTCTCCGCCCCGTCTCTCCCCTCATGTCGAAACGGATAAAAATCGCCTTCGGACCCGCCCCGCCCCCGTACATCCTGAATCACCACATGATAGCCTTGCCGCGCAAACCAACTCGGATGCGCATAAACCACCGACGAAGCAATGTCCCGCCCGTAAGGTTGCCGCATCAGCAGCGTTGGCCACGGTCCCTGCCCCGCCGGGTAGTAGTGGTCCGAAACCAGCGTCACCCCATCCGAAAGCACGCACCGCACCCCGCGTTCCAAACGCAGTCCGTTCCCGCAGTCGATCCGGTTAGGCATCATGGCGGGGTACAAAGTGATACATCGCGACCAGAATCTCGGCGATCCGCGCCGCCGCCTCGTTTACCCATCGCTCCCCGTTCGCCGCCGTAGCCGCTGCCGGGTCGCCCATGATTCCGCTCGGAGCAATGTCCCTTGTCAGCCACGCAAAATTCGCGTGCGAACCCTCCGGCTTTAGTAACTCCGGCTGGTCCACCCGGGCGATGTAGTTAGAAGTGTATTTGTCGGTATGCACAAGCTCCGGAGTCCCGTAGAGAAGATACGCCGTCTCAATCTCGCCCCCATGAAATCCGTAACTCAACTCCTGCGGGCTGACTGTATCAAAGCTCGCCCCAGGAGAACCAAACAGCGAGAACGTCCGCAGCCCAAACTCTGCTCGCAAATCCCGCGCCATCACGTCGACGAGCGATGTATTCCCGCCGTGCGAATTGTATAAGGTTAGCTTTCGAAACCCGCCCGCGTGAATGCTCGCCCCCAGGTCCCGAATCACCGCCATGAAAGTGGTCGCCGAAACTGACAGTGTCCCTGGATAGCCGATATGCTCATTGCTCTTGCCGTAGCAAATCGGCGGCAAAGCAAAGATCGGCAGTTCCTCCGGCACTAATTCTAATGCCTTACCCAACAGTAAGTTGTTGCAAAGCGTATCCGTCGCTAACGGCAGATGGTGCCCGTGCTGCTCAATCGCCGCCGTCGGCAGAATCAACAGCGTCGACTCACGCGGCAACGCGTCCACCTGCTTCCATGTCAGATAGGCAAAGTTACGCGCATCCGGAATCCAGGTCTTCATTTCGCCAGCGCCTCCGGCTCAAACCCAATCATCTTCCCCGGGTTCAGCAAACCCTTCGGATCATACTTATGCTTCGCCCGCAATTGGATGTTGTCGGCGCGATACCGGCCCCCCCCCTCCAAGCTATTGACATGGGGATTGGCAATAAACACCCCAATCTCTCCGCAATAGGCAATCAACTCGTTCAGCCGTTCTTCACCCGTGAAGTAGACCAGCGGAATCGCGCCGGGGATGATCACCCCTTGGCCGTTTTTCATAAATTCCATATGGAACAGGATCTCTTTGCCGTAACGCGCCCGCAGAAGCCGAATCTGCTCCAGACACGCAGTCGGCGAAAAGGCCGCCTGAATGTAGGTCCACGTGGGGTCCGCCTTCATCGCCCATAGCGTCGTGTGGTTCCAGGTGTAATCGCTCAGCAGCGGTTGCGTCCGCGGTCCCACATAATCTCCCGCAAACGTAACTTGCCCCCCCGCGCTCTCGGCCGCCCCGCGCAAACTCTCTAACTGCGATGTCGCAATCATGATCAGGACCAACGATTTATCCGTCGCCACCACCTGTTTCACCGGAGTAAAGAAAGTCGGAATCGGCCACTCGAACACCGTAACCAGCCGCTTAGTCCACTCGCCGACCTCCGCCACGCCCTGCGCAAATAAAAACGCCTCGTCAAACGTATCGAAAGCTGCCGTGAACTGGCTCCAGACCACCGCCTTTGTCAGCGCGAACCAAACCCGCGTCATGATTCCGTTCGTGCCCCAGGCATGCAAAATCTCGTGTACCGCCGGCCCCTCATGCAGCACCACCCGCGGCTCGGCCTCCATCGTTACCACCTCGATCGCCCGCACCGTATCGAAGTCCCGCAGCGCGCCGTGCGTTACTGACCCGATTCCCCCCGATCCCCCTCCCAGAAAGCCTCCCACCGTTGCCCGCGCCAGCGTCGAAGGATACATCCGCAACTCCCATCCCTGCTGCAGCGCCGCTGTCTCCAGCGTCGCCAGCCGCAGCCCCGGTTGGCAAACCGCCACCCCCTCCACCGTAATCTCCTCCAGTTTGTTTAGCAACGATAGATCCAGCACGATCCCGCCCCGCAGCGGAATACACTGACCATAATTTCCCGTCCCCGCCCCGCGCACCGTCAGCGGAATCCCCTGCGCCCCCGCGTACCGGGCAATCGCCACCACCTCGTCCACGGTAATCGGCTGCACCGCAATGTCTGCCGCCTTCGCTTCCAACTGCCGCTTCAGCACCGGCGAATACCAGTAGAAATCCTTCGACAGTCTTTCCACCACCGCCGCTTCCGTAAGTACCCGCGCCGGATCGGATAGAAGTGCGGACAAATCTGCTGCTAGTGAGTGATTCATAGATACAAGTCTCAACTTACTCGCTCACCGCCGCCGCGGGCTTCTTGGGCTTACTCTTCCCACCCCGCCACAACGCAAAAACACGCAGCATATTCGGATCAGTGAAAAGAGTATAGCATCGGTCCCGCAGCACCGGCCCTGCCACCTCGCAACGCATATCACTCCGCTCGGTCACCTCTTTCGCCGAGATATGAATCTGCCGGCAGTGCTTATTGGCGTCCTCAATCGTTGCCCCGAAAACCACTCGGTCCAGCCCCGCCCATAGCGCCGCGCTCATGCACATCGGGCACGGCTCGCAGGTCGTATACAGGGTATAGCCGGCCAGCGAAGTATTCTTCAGCTTCTTCGTCGCCAACCGAATCGCCCGTACCTCCGCATGGCTGCTCGGGTCAAACTCTTTCGCCACCGCATTCAACGCCCGCAGCAGCATCTCCCCGCTGCTCGAATGCACAATCGCCGCTCCAAAAGGCACCGGACGCGCGGTCTTCATCGACCGTGCCGTAAACTCCACCAACGCCCCCATCCTCTCTTCATCCACCAGATTCAACCGTTTGTTCTTGACGCCCATACTGCAAAGTAGCATGCGTCCTCTATACTGATGAGAATTCGCCTATGCCTACCCAGCCCGATTCCATCCTTGCCCGCGCCCAAGCCGCCTTTGCCAAATCCAACAGCGGCCCCAGTCACAACACCTACCTCTGGCAGGACGAATCATGGACGCTTGCTGAAGCCCGCCGCGCCGACCCCCTCTCGCCCTTCGCCGGCATGCCCATCTCGGTCAAGGATTGCTTCGATCTCGCCGGCACCCCCACCACCCTCGGCACCCGGTTTTACGAGCAAAAGAACGGCATCGCCGCCCAGGATTCCTGGCTCGTCGAACGCCTCCGCACCTCCGGTGCTGTGATCATCGGCAAAACCCATCTCCACCCCCTCGCCTACGGAATCACCGGCGAAAACGCCGAATTCGGCGATTGCATCCAACCCGGCAACCCCGGCGCTCTCACCGGTGGCTCCTCCAGCGGAGCCGTCGCCAGCGTCCTCGAAGGCTCCGCCTACGCCGCCATCGGCACGGATACCGGCGGCTCAGTTCGGGTCCCCGCCGCCCTCGCCGGCCTCGTCGGCTACCGCGCCTCCTTCGGCCGCGGCGACTGGCGCGGCGGCCACCATCTCGCCGAATCTTTTGATACCTTCGGCTGGCTCTTTCGCGATCTCGCCGACGCTCCCCTCCTCGGCTCCATCTTTGGCCCCACCGACGCGACGAACCTGAAACTCCCCACCACCTTCGCCGTCGTCCCCGACTCCTTCCTCCACGATTGCGACCCCCGCATCGTCGCCAACCTCCGCCGCTGCCAAGCCGAACTCGAAGCCCTCGGCCTCACCGCCAAGACCATCAACGTCGACTGGTGGAGCGACTCCCGCGAAATCTTCGCCCCCGTCCAAGCCTCCGAAGCCGGCCGCCTTCACGAAGGCCACTTCGACCAGTTCGAAGCCTCCATCCGCCAACGCCTGGAGTACGGTCTCAGCCTCTCCGCCGCCGAAGTCACCCAAGGCCGTCAACGCCACTCCGAATTCCGCCAACGCATGGACGACTTACTCGCCACTTACGAACTTCTCTTACTCCCCGCCGCCCCCGTCACGCGTCTCGAAGCCGGCGCCGATCACACCGCAACCCGCCCCCGCGTCCTCCGCTACACCACACCCCTCAGCCTCTCCGGCATGCCGACCCTCTCGCTGCCCTATCTCGAAAACGGCCGACCCGCCGGAGGCATGCAACTCGCCGCCGCCCGCGAAGACGACGCCCGGCTGCTTGCCATTGGTGCCGCCCTCGGCCAAC
>JBKJLJ010001034.1:0-3240 GCA_046597015.1 Bryobacteraceae bacterium | reverse complement strand
GCGGATGGGTTTGTTTGTGCAGGATTCGTGGAAGGTTACCAAGCGGCTGACGCTGGACGTGGGCGCGCGTTGGGAGCCGTTTTTTCCGTTCACGGATACGCTGGACAAGGTGGCCGTATGGCGGCCGAATGAGCAGTCGACGCGGTATCGGAACGCGCCGAAGGGCGTGATTTACGCGGGAGATCCGAATGTAGGACGCGGCACGGTGCCGACGACGTGGGGCAACCTGGGGCCACGGGTGGGCTTTGCGTGGGATGTGTTTGGCAACGGGAAGACGGCGGTGCGCGGAGCGTACGGGGTATTCTTCGATTCGTTCAACAGCATTGCGACGAATTCGCAGGCGAACCAGGCTCCGTTTGGAACGGTGGTGACGGTTTTCGGTTCGAACGCGAATAGCTTCACCGACCCGTGGGCGGGCACGGCGAACCCCTTCCCTGCCCCGCAGAACCCGCCGGCGACGGCGGCCTTTCCGGCATTTACTTCGCAGTTTTTGAACGCGGCGGATTTCCGGAACCCTTATATTCAATCATGGAACTTGACCCTGGAGCGGGAGATTTGGGGGGGCTTTGTGACGCGTGCTTCTTATGCGGCTTCGAAGGGGACGAAGTTGATGGTACTGCGGGAGTTGAACGCGGCGGTTTACGCGCCGGGGGCGACGACAGCGACGACGAACCAGCGGCGGCCTTATGGCCCGGCACTGGGAGGTTCGACGATTGTTGAGCCGGTGGGCAACTCGACCTATCATGCGTTTCAATTGACGGCCGAGCGACGGTTCAGCAAGGGATTTACGATTTTGGCGAACTATCAGTTTTCTAAGTCGATCGATGATACTTCGGCGAATAAGGGAACCGGCCAGGTGAGGACGAACCCCAATAATCAGGCGTTCGATAAGGCGCTTTCTGACTTCAACCGGCCGCAGGTTTTCAACTTCTCCGGGCTGTGGGAGTTGCCGATTCGGTTCCAGAATAAGGCCGCGAATTTCCTGATTGGCGGGTGGAACTTGAATACGATTTTGAATCTGACCTCGGGGCAACCGTTTTCAGTAACGAGTGGGGTGGATAACGCGCGGACGGGGACGGGCAGCCAGCGGGTGGATTACTCGGGTAATCCAGTGATTGGGGGCGACCGGAGCCGGAATGATGTGGTGAATGAGTATCTACGGCGGTCGGTTTTCTCGCCGAACGCGTTGGGGACGTTTGGGACGATTGGCCGGAATACTTACTATGGGCCGGGGTTGGCGAACGTTGATTTTGGGTTGGCGAAGAACTTCCGGGCGAGTGATCGATTGACGACCACCTTCCGGTTTGAGGCGTTTAATGCGCTGAACCGGGTGAACCTGGGGAACCCGGTGAATGCGCAGAACAACGGGAATTTTATGCGGATTACGGGGGCGAATCCGCCGCGGGTGCTGCAGTTGGCGTTGCGGATGGTATTTTAGACTGGTTTGGCTAGAAGTAGAACTTCAGGGCAAACTGAATTTGGCGAGCCGGGAAGGTCGACCGGATGGTGCCAAAGGCCGCACTGGCGCGGTCGGTATTCGGTAGTCCCAGATTTGTTTTGTTGAAGAGGTTGAAGAACTCTGCCCGGAACTGCAACCGCATCGATTCGCGGGGGAGCGGAAACGTTTTGAAAAGGCCGAGGTCCAGTTGGTTCAAAGGTAGCGCTCGGGCCGAGTTTCGCTGCGCATTGCCGAAGGGCTGACTTGGGTCTGTCGGGAGCGAGACATTGAGCGGGTTGAAGAACGCATTCGTGATGTCGGGCGAATTCTGGGCGTAGATATTTCCGGAGACGTTTGGCCGGTAGACTTCGCCGCCCCGGAATCCGGATAAGTTGCCGACGACCTGGAACGCCGCCGGGATCGATCCGGACCACGCCCGGAGATTCAAGGGCGGCGCCGAAAGGAAGGTGTTGATACCGGAAAGCTCCCATCCGCCGACGATCGCGTCCACCGCCGGCGAAACGCTACTCCAGTGTTTCTTTCCGGAGCCGAAGGGTAACTGTAGAACAAAGCTGAAGATGTCGGTGACGCGCTGGTCGTAGTTCGACGGGCCCCTTTCGGCCGCCAAATCACGCACATTCTGGGGGCTGGCGTCGTTTCCGCCGCTGGTATCGAGCGATTGGGAGGCCGTGTCGATTGCCTTACTCAGGGTGAAGGAGTTCAGAAACTGGAGGCCGCCGCTGAAGCGCCGTTCTACTTTCACCTGCAGGGCGTTATAGGTTGAGTAGGCTGCCGGATTGAACCAAGTGATCGCGGCGAATTGCGGGATCGGCCGGCGCGCCTGCAGGCTCAAGTTGGCCGTAGCCGACGGCTGGGGCGCGGCTTGGTTATAGTCAGCGATGACGGGAATATTGGTGCCATGATTGCCAACGTAGGCGACATCGACGATGAGATTCTTCATGACTTCGCGCTGGACGGAAGCGAAGTAGCTTTGGATCATGGCCGTCTTGAGGTTGCGGGGAATATAGGTGATATTCGAGAGCAGCGGATTGAAATTCTTAGGGTCCGTCAAGCCGACCGGATAGCCCTGCTGGGTAGTCCGGAAGCCGGGGTCGAGAGGGCTATTCTGGTTTACGGTAGCGATCACCACCTGCGGCCCGTTAATCCCGAGCAAGTCAGCCGAACCCACGCGATTCTGGTGAGAGTAGCTGATTCCGTAGCCTCCCCGCATTACCGTCTTCGGGGTGAGGCTATAGGCCAAACCCAAGCGCGGCCCAAAGTTATTGCGGTCGGAGTTCACTAGTGTCCGGTCGAAGAGGCTGCCGTCCTTAGCTTTGACGATCGTATTCGAAACCGGGTCGTAGTTTGACAGAACGTTGTCTTTCTCCCAACGGGGGGTAACGTACTCGTAGCGCAGGCCCATATTCAGGGTCAATTTGCTATTCACGCGGAAGTCGTCCTGTATGTACAGGAAGTTCATGTGCTGGCGGTAGTTACCGACCACGTAGTTGGCGAGGGAGTATTGGCTGCGGAGTCCGAACAGGAAGTCGGCAAGTGAATAGCTGCTATTGTCGGCGGGAACGGCGCATCCGGTAGCGAGACCCAATTGTGCACAACTTGGACGGCTGAACAGGCCGGCATAAGCGTCCCGGCCGTAGAGTGGATTAATGTCGTTTACCTCTGTTCGAATGGTCTGGAACTCGTATCCGGTTTTGAGGGCGTGGCGGCCGAGTAGCCTTGATACGTTTAGCTTGTAATCTAAATTCGTCGGGTTCTGAAACTGCGGGTTGGTGGCCTGCCGC
>JBKJLJ010000631.1:0-3975 GCA_046597015.1 Bryobacteraceae bacterium | reverse complement strand
AAGATGCCGATGACGAAGGGGGCCATGGTGACGGCCTCGCGGGGGCTGAGATCGGCTAGGCCGGTCGGCTTCGTTTCGCCGAGCATGGTGCGTTGATAGAGCCAGAGGAGATACGCCGCGCCGAGGACGATGCCGAGGACGGCGAAGGCGGCCCAGGTGCGGTTGGCGGTGAAAGCGCCTTGGAGGATGACGAACTCGCTGATGAAGCCGTTGAGGAGAGGGAGGCCGGCGGAGCTGAAGACCGCGACGGCGAAGACGAAGGCAAAGCGGGGCATGACGACGGCGAGGCCGCCGTAATCGGCGATTTTGCGGGTATGGCGGCGTTCGTAAGCGAAGCCGACGAGGAGGAAGAGGAGACTGGTGGAGATGCCGTGGTTGATCTGCTGGAGGACGCTGCCGGCCAGGCCATTGGCGTTGAGGGCGGCGATGCCGAGGGTGCAGAAGCCCATGTGACTGACGGAGGAGTAGGCGACGAGACGTTTCCAATCCTGCTGGACGAGGCTAATGAGGGCTCCGTACAGGATGGCGACGATGGAGAGCGCGGCGAGGAGGGGCGCGGCTTCCCGGTCGGCTTCGGGGAAGAGGGGGAGGGAGAAGCTGATGAGGCCGTAGGTGCCCATTTTCAGGAGGACGCCGGCGAGGAGGACGGAGCCGGCGGTGGGCGCTTCGGTGTGGGCGTCGGGGAGCCAGGTGTGGAAAGGCACCATGGGGACCTTGATGGCAAAGCCGGCAAAGAAGGCCCAGAAGAGCCAGCGTTGGGCGTCGAGGGGGAGCTTCAGTTTGAGCAGTTCGGCGAGTTCAAAGGTGGGGCGGGGGAGTTGCTGGGCTCCCAGCCAGTAGAGGCCGATGATGCCGAGCAGGAGGACGACGCTGCCGGCGAGGGTGTAGAGGAAGAACTTGATGGCGGCGTAGAGACGGCGTTCGGCTCCCCAGATGCCGATGAGGAAGTACATGGGGACGAGGACGACTTCAAAGAAGACGAAGAAGAGGAGGAGATCGAGGGCGAGGAAGAGGCCGATCATGCCGGCCTGGAGCAGGAGGAGCATGGCGTAGAACTCTTTGGTGCGGTCTTCAATCGCGTTCCAGGAGGCGAGCGAGGCGAGGGGGCCGAGGAGGGCGGTGAGGAGGACGAGGAGGAGGCTGATGCCATCGAGGCCGAGGAGGTATTGGGCGCCGAGCGAGGGGATCCAAGAAGCGCGTTCGACGAACTGGTAGCCGGGGGCGGCGCGGTCAAAGTGTTGCCAGAGGGGCAGGGCGAGGGCGAGGCCGGCGAGGAGAACGCCGTTGGCCCACCAGCGGATGAGGCCGCGGGCGGAGCCGGGGAGAAGCAGGAGAACGACGACGCCGAGGAGGGGGAGGGAGAGCAGGGAGGTAAGCCAGGGCATGGGCTAAGCGCTCCTCAAGAGGTACCAGCCGGTGATTGCGGCGAGGCTTACTACGATGACGAGGGCGTAGGACTGGGCGAAGCCGGTTTGGAGGAAGCGCACGGGGAACGAGGAAAGCTTGACGGTGAAGACGGTGAGATTGACGGCTCCGTCGACGATCCGGGTATCGGCCCAGCGGCTGAGGGTGCCGATTTGCCGGGCGAGCCAGCCGAGGCCGTCGACTCCGCCGTCCACTCCTTTTTGATCGAGGTTGGAGAGGACGGTGCCGCCGCTGCGGGCGAAGCCGCGGACGATGGCCCATTCGTAGAGATCGTCGAAGTACCAGGCGGCGCGGAGGAGTTTGGCGACGGGGGCGGCGGAGGACTCGACGCGGTCGGCGAGGCCGGGACGGCTGAGATAGAAGTGGTAAGCAAGGGCCAAGCCACCAACGGCGACGGCGGCAGAAGCGGCCATGACGCCCCAGGAGTGAGGGGCGGGGGTGGCGCCTAGCCAGGCGGCGAAGGGCGTGGCGAACCAGCCGGCACCGATGGAGCCGAGGCTGAGGCACCAGAGCGGAATAATCATACGCTTCGGCGATTCTTCGATTTCGATATCGCCGCGGTAGGCGCCGAAGAAGGTGAGAAACAGCAGGCGGCCCATGTAGAAGGCGGTGAGGAGGGCGGTGAGAAGGCCGACGCCGAAGAGGGCGGGGGAGGCGGCCCAGGCGCTGGTGAGGATCGCGTCTTTCGAGAAGAAGCCGGCCAGGCCGGGCCAGCCGGCGAGAGCCAAGGTGGCGATGAACATGGTGCGAAAGGTGTGCGGCATGCGACGACGGAGGCCGCCCATGAAGCGGATATCCTGTTCGCCGTCGAGGGCGTGGATGACCGAGCCGGCGCAGAGAAAGAGTTGGGCTTTGAAGAAGGCGTGGGTTACGACGTGGAAGAGCGCGGCCCAGTAGGCGCCGACGCCGAGGGCGATAAACATGAGACCGAGTTGGCTGATGGTGGAGTAGGCGAGCACCTTCTTGATGTCGTGCTGGACGAGGGCGATGGAGGCGGCGACGACGGCGGTTAGCGCGCCGAGGGTGGCAGTGAGAGTGCCGATTTCGGGTGTGAGAGCGAACAGCGGGGCGGAGCGGACGATGAGGTAGACGCCGGCGGTGACCATGGTGGCGGCGTGGATGAGGGCGGAGACGGGGGTGGGGCCTTCCATGGCGTCGGGGAGCCAAGTGAAGAGAGGAATCTGCGCGCTTTTGCCGGTGGCGGCGACGAGGAGGAGGAGAGTGGCCCAAGGGAGCAGGGGGTCGGCGGAGGCTTGGATCGCGGTAAACCGGAGGGTGCCGAAGATGCCGAGGAGGAAGAAGAGGGCCATGAGGTAGCCGGCGTCACCGAGGCGGTTCATGAGGAACGCTTTCATGGCGGCGTCGCTGGCCGGTTTGCGTTTGAAGTAGAAGCCGATGAGCAGATAGCTGGCCAGGCCGACGCCTTCCCACCCGATGAACAACAGGAGATAGTTGTTCGCCAGGACCAGGATCAACATGAAAAAGACGAATAGATTGAGGCAGCCGAAGTAGCGGTAGAGGCCGCCATCGTGTTCCATGTAGGCGATGGAGTAGACGTGGATGAGGAACCCGACGCCGGTGACCATGAGGATCATGACGGCGCTGAGGGGGTCGAGGAGATAGCCCCAGTCGGCAGCGAGGACGGCGGGGCGGCCATCGAAGGTGGGAAAGGGGAGGCCGGCTACCCAGGTGAAGAGAATTTGCTCGGTGCGGCCGGTGAGAACGGCGCCGACGCTCCAGAGGAACGAGAGCAGAACGAACCCGGAGCAGAGGGGGCCGATGGCCCAGCGGAGACCGCCCGGGGAGCGAAGGTCCTGATCGTGGCCCCGGTCGTGGTGGTGACGATTTTCGAGGGCGTCGCATTCGTCTTGCGGGTCGAGAAATTCATAGCGACCGAGCAGTACCATGAGCACGGCGCCGACCAGGGGGAAAACGGGGATGAGCCAGATAGTTTCGAGGAAGTTCATCTGGCGGGCCTTACCATTTGAGCAGGTCGATTTCGTCGACCTGCACCGTTTCGCGGTTGCGGAATAAAGCCAGCAGAATGCCTAGGCCGACGGCGGCTTCGGCGACGGCGACGGCGATGACGAAGATCGCGAAGACCTGGCCGGCGGCGTTGCCGTGGTGTTTGGAGAAGGCGACGAGGTTGATGTTCACCGCGTTGAGGATGAGTTCGATGGACATCAGGATGATGACGATGTTGCGGCGGGTGAGAAGCCCGACGGTGCCGATGAGGAGCAGCGCGAGGCTGACGGCGACGTAGTGCATGGTCGTGATCATGCGCGCCTCATCATGATGTTCTCTTCCGGGCGAGAAGAACGCTGCCAACGACAGCGACGAGGAGCAGCAGGGAGGCGACCTCGAAGGGGACTAGGTAGTCCTGGAAGAGCGTATCGGCCACGAGTTCGACGTTGCCGGTGGAGGGCATGGTTTGGGGGGGCGGGAGTTGGGCGCGGCCGAGGAGCACGGCGAGGGCGACGCCGGTGACGACGGTGACAGCGGCGCCGAGGGGCCAGTTTTTATGGAACTGACGAAGGCCTTTGCCGGCGT
>JBKJLJ010000530.1:0-5437 GCA_046597015.1 Bryobacteraceae bacterium | reverse complement strand
GATGCCCGAACCACCAATGGGAGGGGAAGGGGCGAGGGATGTCGGCGGGGGCGTAGTCGGGGAACTTGGTCTTCACCATCTCGGGGCCGATGCCGAGATAGGGGTGGGCCTGAATGATAGCCAAGCCTGTCCGAAACATGGCTTGGCGATGGGCGTTGGAATCGAGTTCGCCGCGGGGCCGCACGATGGAGAGAGCGCGATCCTGTAAAGTGGCCGGGCCGACGGCGAGGATCAGGGCGGCGAGCACGGGCAACGCGAGAACGACCGGGCGCTTCCAACTCCAAACGAGATAGAGGACGCCGGCACCGGCACCGATCCACATGCCGCGGGTCTGGCCGAGGAGGAGGGCGACACCCGTGATGACAGCGACGACGGCGGCGCGCCAATCCTTCGTGAACAAGAGCCAGGCGATAGCGAGCAGGAGGACGATCATCATCTCGCCGCCAAAGGTCATCCAATGACTCATGAAGCCGGTGGTGCGGTCAGCGATGTAGGCGAGGGTGAAATCGACGCCGGCGGCTTTGGCGGCCGCGTATTTACGGGCGTACTGGACGAACGACCAAAGGCCGGAGAGGGTTCCCGCGACCGCTATGCCGGCGAGGATGTAGCGGACTTCGAGCCAACGGCGCAGCGCGGAGGCGAGGGCAAATAGGATGAGATAAACGAAGAACTTGCGCAGTTGGGGAATGCCGGCCGCGGGGTTGTCGCTGGCGGCGACGGCGAGCAGCGACAAGCCGATGAACGCTGAAAGCGGCCAGCCGATGGGAGGGAAGCGCCGCTCCTTCCATTGAAAGAGGGCGAGGGCGGTGGCGAGGCCAAGTAGGATCTGGGCGACGGCGATGGAACAGAGGCTGGCGACGACCGCCCCCCCGGCGGCGATGACGGAGATTCGCTGCAATTGTGCTGGACTAAGGCGCAAGTCTCTGAGTATGACAAAATAGCAGAACACAAGCGACCATGCAGATCTACCTGCTCCGCCATGCTATAGCCGAGGACTTCCGTCCGGGGTTGGCCGACGCCGACCGCGCGATCACCGGCGAGGGTGCGCGAAAGCTGCGCGAGGTGCTGCGGAGAGCGCGAGGTGGTGGTCTGGAGCCGGAGCGAATTCTGTCGAGTCCATTTAAGCGGGCGCAGGAGACGGCCGAGATTGCGAGCAAAGTGCTGGAGTACGAGGGGGAGATTCTGACGACGAAGACCCTGGTTCCGTCGTCGGTGGCGCAGGAGACCTGGGAAGAGATTCGCCTGTACAAGGGTGACGCGTCGCTACTGCTGGTGGGCCATGAACCGGCAATGGGACTGCTGACCGGGTTTTTGTTAGGCGCGCCGGAGTTGCAAGTGGAGTTTAAGAAAGGGGCGATCGTGCGGGTGGATGTGCCCTCGTTGGGGCCGAGGCCGCGAGGCGTCCTTAAGTGGATGTTGGCGCCGAAACTTGCTGGCTGAGCCAGGCGAGGGCTTCGTCACGGGTGGCCAGTTCGCCGTTGAGTTGGGCTTCTTCCAGAGCGCGGATGAGCGCGCCGACCCGCGGGCCGGCGGGTATACCCAAGGCAAGGACGTCGCGACCGGTGGCGAGGGGAACGGGGCGGAGTTCGTCGGGGGCAAGGCTCGAGAGTAGCTGTTGCGCGAATTCGTAGGTTCCGAGGCGACCGCTGCTGCCGAGGCAGTCGAGGCGATGGAGCGCGAGCAGGGTCGGAAAATGTTCAGCACGGAGGAAGCGTTTGAGCGTGCTGGGCTTCATTTTAGGAAGTTCGGGGAACTTCATGTGGTCGGCGACCAGATACTGAACTTGTTCCACTAAGTCGGAGGAAGCGCGGAACCGGGAGAGGATGGCGCGAGCCATTTCGGTGCCGACGCGGTCGTGGCCGTTGAAGCGGATGCGATCCGAGAAGGTTTGGGTGACCGGTTTGCCGACATCGTGGAGGAGTGCGCCCCAGGCCAGAGCCGGTTCGGCGGGGCCGAGGAGTTTGAGCATGCCGAGGGTGTGGACCCAGACGTCGCCCTCAGGGTGGTGCTCGGGGGGTTGAGCGACGCCCTGCATGACTTTGATTTCGGGGAGGAGTTCGGCGAGGAGGCCGGATTGATCGAGGAGTTCGAGGCCGCGGTGAGCGTTGCCGTCGGTGAGGATACGAGTGAGTTCGGCGAAGACGCGCTCGGTCGAGATCTTGCGGATGGCGACGGGGTCGATGGCAGCGAGGGTGGCCGGGTCGATTTGAAAGTTGAGGCGGGCGGCGAAGCGAACGGCGCGGAGCATGCGGAGATGGTCTTCGGCGAAGCGGGCAACGGGATCGCCGATGGCGCGGACGATGCGTGCGGCGAGGTCGGCGCGGCCGTTGACGAAATCGAGAGTTTCGCCGGTGAAGGGGTCGAGGAAGAGACCGTTGATAGAGAAGTCTCGACGCTGGGCGTCGGCGGCGGGATTGCTTTCGTATTGGATCGACTCAGGGCGGCGACCGTCGGCGTAGGCGCCATCACTACGGAAGGTGGCGACTTCGACATCGTCGACGAGCATGACACCGAAATGGGCGCCGACGGGAATGGCGTGGGGGAAGAGGCGGGCGATGTCGGCGGGGTGGGCGCTGGTGGCGACGTCGTAGTCCTGAGGGGGCACGCCGAGGAGGAGGTCGCGGACACATCCTCCGACCAGCCAGGCGGAGTAGCCGGCGGCGCGGAGAGCCGAAATGATTTCAGAGCCGTCGTTCATTCGCTATTATCGTAACTGGAATGCCTGACCCCTCCGAACGACAGGCAGCAACGACCAGCAGTCGGGTTGTTGTTGCCACCACTGTAGCGCTCTCGTTTATCTCGTTTTGGCGAGGGGCGGCAATTGTCCTCAGTGACCTGGCCTCGACGATGTTTTACGTCGGCGGCATTACCGAGCAGGCGATCGGAAAATCCGCTCCCTGGTTCGTTTTGGCGGTCATGTTGTTTTCCTTCGCCGTTCGTTCGATCTACATGGAAAGCTGCTCCATGTTCGTCCGCGGTGGAGTGTACGTGGTAGTGCGGGATTCGATCGGCCCGAACATGGCGAAGCTGTCGGTATCGGCGCTGGTGGTGGATTACATTTTAACGGGGCCAATTTCGTCGGTCAGCGCAGGCCAATATATAGGCCGCCTGTTGAACGAGATGAGTGAGATGGGCGGCTACCCGCTGCATGTGAACCCGAACTATTTTGCGGTTTTCTTTGGGATTGCGGTGACGCTGTATTTTTGGCGGAGCAATACAAAAGGCATTCACGAGTCGAGTGGCCATGCGCTGCGGATTATGCAGATTACCACCGTAATGGTGGTGATTCTGATCGTGTGGTCCGTCATTACATTGATCCTGCGAGGCGGGGCCCCGCTGCCGCCGCCGCCGACTCATGCCAATCTGACGCTGAACGAGCATTCCCTGGGATGGCTGCAAGGGACGTTTTGGCCGAGCATAAGTTCCGCGATGTTGATCGTCGCCTTTGGCCACTCGCTGCTGGCGATGAGCGGGTTTGAAACGCTGGCGCAGGTGTATCGAGAGATCGCCTATCCGAAGCTGAAAAACTTACGGATCACGGCGAACATCGTCTGCATTTACGCGTTACTTTCGACCGGTGTGATTTCGATTTTGGCCGTGATGATTATCCCGGACGCGGTGCGGCCACAGTACTACGACAACCTGATTGGCGGCATGTCGATGAATCTGGAAGGCCCGCAATTGATGAAATTGGGTTTCCACATTTTCGTCGTGATTGTGGGCGGATTGATTTTGTCGGGTGCGGTGAACACGTCGCTGATCGGGGCGAATGGGGTGTTGAACCGGGTGGCCGAAGACGGGGTTCTGCTGAACTGGTTTCGGAAGCCCCATGTTCGATTTGGGACGACGTTTCGCATTATCAACATGATTGCGATGCTCCAGATCCTGACGATTATTGGGAGTCTGGGCGATGTCTATCTCCTGGGCGAAGCTTATGCGTTTGGCGTGGTCTGGAGTTTTTTCCTGAAGGGCATGGGGGTGCTGGCGCTGCGGTTCCAGCGGCACGACCAGGAATACAAGACGCCGTTTAACTTCATGTGGGGAAAGCGGGAGATCCCGGTCGGCTTGGGCGCGACGGTGTTGATGCTGTTCCTGGTGGCGATCGCGAATCTGTTCACGAAGAAGATTGCGACGATTTATGGCGTTTCGTTTACTGTTCTGCTGTTTGTGATGTTTTTAATTTCCGAGCGGGTGAACGCGCGGCGGACGCGGCGGGTGGAAGAGTCGAAAACGAAGAACCTCGAAGAGTTCAATCTGGAGCATCAGCCCCACGTGGACACAGCGCATTTGGTGGCGCGACCGGGCTGCATTTTAGTGGCGGTGCGGGACTACAACAACCTCGAACACTTTAAACGGATTCTGGAAAAAACGAACCTGCGCCGGCATGATGTGGTCGTGATGACGGTGCACCCCATGTCGTCCGGAGCGGGCGAGTTTGAGCTGCAGAACGAACAGCTGTTTGGCTCCTATGAGCAGGAGTTGTTCTCGCGGGTGGTGACGGTGGCCGAAAAGGAAGGCAAGCCGGTGGAACTGTTGGTGGTGCCGGCGACCGATCCGTTTGCGGCGATGATTCAGGCGGCAAACCAATTGAAGGCGTCGCGACTGGTGACGGGTGTATCGGCGCAGATGGCTTCCGAAGAGCTAGCACGACGGATCGGTTTGGCGTGGGAAGCGTTGCCCGAGCCGCGGCATCCGCTTTCCCTCGAAGTCATCCGGCCTGACCGGCAATCTACCTTCGTGAATTTGGGCCCGCATCCGCCCCGGCTTTGGCCGGAAGATTTGGACCGCTTACACGACATCTGGCTGAAGCTCACGGACAAAGAAGGGCTGGGCCATAAGCTCCATCACCGCGACGTGATCGGGGTGGCGTTACGGCGTATGGAGTTGGAGATGGATAGCGAAGACAAGGCCGAAATTCTTGCGCAGATTCGGGAAGAGATGCGCCGGAATTAGTTAGGCTTGGCGGGGGGCTCCTGCTGATCCTGCAAAAGGGCGAGCGCCTTGAGTTCCTTCTTGGTGGGAGGAACGACGGCGTGGTCATAGTTGTGGTCCTTGTAACAAGAGCAACAACGAACTTTTGCGGGGTCCGTGCCAACCAGCGAAACGATGGCGTGGTTGGTAAGTCTCTTACATTTAATGCAGTAGTCGTCGAGGATATCGCCGAGTCGAAACTCGCTCATAATACGGCAAAGTATACCAAAGACAGAGCGGCCGTACCCAGAATAATCCAGAAAGAATCGAGCTTGGTCAGCAGGAAGGCGGCGACTGCCATTCCGGCCAGGGCGATGCCGCGGGCGTCGACGATCGAGTCCTGAGCAAGTGGCAGGGCGCTGGCGAGGCTAAGCCCGGCCGCGGCCATCAGAACCGAATCGAGCGCATTGCGAAACGCTGGCCGATCGCTATAACGGCGCAGCCAATGCAGCAGCAGGATGCTGAG
>JBKJLJ010000398.1:0-2606 GCA_046597015.1 Bryobacteraceae bacterium | reverse complement strand
CTCGGGCAATGCGAAGGTGGCGCTGCTGGGTGGCTTGTCGACCTGGATGTTTTCAACGGTTGGCCTCGCCATCCGCCCCCACCTGCTCGGTTACCTATTGCTGGCGTGCCAACTGCTCGTGATCCATTTGGGCAGGACGCGCGACCGCCGGTGGTTCTTTTGTCTGCCTTTTCTATTCGGCATTTGGGTGAACTGCCACGGCTCGTTTGTTTTTGGACTTGCTGTGACGGGTATTTTGTTGCTGTGTTCCTTTCTCCGGTTTCGGGTTGGACTGTTGGTGTGCGAGCCGTGGGAGGCCCGCACGCGCAACGCTTTGATCCTCGCTCTCGGGCTTTCCCTGGCGGCCTTGTTCGCCAATCCCGTTGGACTGCAGCAGGTGATCTATCCTTTCGATGTTATGTTGAATCAGGGGACAAATTTGGCGGCTGTTTCCGAATGGCAGCCTCCGCGGTTCGATGAAGCACGAGACATCTTCCTCATTGCCGTAGGTGCGATCGTGTTATTGCTGGCCATCCTCCGCACATGTGAATTGCGACTGGAGGAGCTGATACTTGTCGGGATGACATTTGTGATGTCGGTTCGCCATACGCGGATGATGTTTGTGTTCGGTATCGTGGTTGCTCCCATCGTCTGCCGGCTACTGGCGGATACATGGGATAACTATGAGTTGGCGCGGGATCGAATAGCGCCTAACTTCGTAATGCTGCTGGCGGCGGCGGGCGGCCTGTTTTTTGCGTTTCCGGATCCGGCAGCCTTGCAGGAGCAGGTGGACCGAGGCAATCCCGTAAAGGCGGTGGAGTTTTTGCGGCGTAGTGGTTTGTCGGGACGAATGCTCAATGAGTATGAGTATGGCGGATATCTGATCTGGTCTGTTCCCGAGCACAAAGTCTTCGTGGACGGCCGGGCAGATATCTTTGATTGGACGGGTGTCTTGCGAGAATACGGTAGCTTGATGATGATACAGGAAGATCCGCGGCTGCTTCTGGAAAAGTACAACATCGACTTTTGCCTGTTGGCGAAAGGCGCGCCCATCACACGGGTTCTCCCCTACCTTCCAGGCTGGAAGCAGGCTTATTCTGATGAGTTATCAACCATTTTCATACGAACGAAGCCACCTGTTGTCCGCAATCCGGGTGGTGGGGTTGGCTGAAGCGGCTCCGATGGCTGGCACGCGTCCGGAAAGGGACCCGGTCTCGCAGATCTGTTTCTACTTGTTCGGTCTAAGCGTTATTGCCGGTATTGTTCAGTTTTCGAACCCCGTTCCTTTCGGACCAGGATTCGAGATGGTTGCGGTAGGACGGAACCTGGCAATCAACGGGAGCTTTGGAAATCCTTTTCTCGTCCTCGATACCGGTCCAACTGCTGTTAATCCCCCGTTGTATCCATTTTTCCTTTCGCTACTATTCAAACTTTCAGACACGCCTGCATTCGTAGCGATCATCGCAACCATCGTCCAGATCGTAACGAATGCTCTCGCCGCCTCCTGGCTGCCTCGCTTAACTCTTCTCGCAATTGGAAGTATCGTGCCAGGAGTATTCGCAAGCCTGCTGTGGCTGGCCTCGGTTCGATTGATGCCGGCATGGGACGCCAGCTATACGGCGGCAGGGTTGATCCTGTTCTGCTTATACACGGCTTCCGCCGTACGCACTGAGCGTATGGCAGGAGCCGTAGGAGTAAGCGGTTTATTGGCTGGCGCGTTGTTGCTTCTGAATCCCAGCTCACTTTTTGTACTACTACCGTGGCTTGGCTACTTGGTTTTTAGCAGAACCTACCAGACCAAGAGAGCACTTCGTTTCGGGTTTATTGTACTTGCAATTATGTGCATTCCCACCGCCTGTTGGATGTTGCGCAATTGGATGGTATTGGGATCTCCCGTGCTACGAACAAATCTGGGTATGACATTGTATGTTTCCAATAACGACTGCGCGCAACCGAGTATTCTGGAGAGCGGCAGTGCGGGGTGTTATCAGAAGAATCACCCCAACGAAGACCGGTTTCAAGCCGAAACTCTACGATCTCACGGAGAGGTCGCCTACGATAAAGACCGTGTCGCGGAGTCACTGCACTGGATCCAGTCGAACCCAATGCGGTTTCGGTACTTAACCGTCCAGCGTTTGCGCCAATTCTGGTTTCCGCAGTTGGTTGGGGCTGTGGTGCCCGTATATCTTATCTGGTTCGGAACGGTATTATCCGTGCCAGGGCTCCTCCTGATGGCATGGCGGCGGGAGGCCGCCGCCGCTTTCTTGGCCGCCGTTTTCCTTCTGTTCCCGCTGCTGTATTATGTAGTTGTCTCAGACGTTAGATATAGATATCCCATACTCTGGCTGTCTTTCATTGCCGCGGGAAATGCTCTATATTCGATAGGACAGTCCCGCGTCCTTAGGTTGTCTTTGGGCCGTATCAAGGCCTTTGCACGGGGGGACCGTTTCAAATTGCGCCTATCGCCGGCCGCGAATCGAGCATCATGAGGATTAACGTGATGGATTGTAAGCATCGTTGGCTAATCATTGCAACCTTGATCATCTCCTTCGGGATAAAGATGGCACTGGCGACGATGACTTATGGGGCGACCGATGCATTGACGTGGGAAGCCAATGCCAGGAAAC
>JBKJLJ010000054.1:0-4707 GCA_046597015.1 Bryobacteraceae bacterium | reverse complement strand
GAAGCCGCTGATGTGGAAATTCGAGGGGTGAACGCGGAGGATTAGCGCCGTACGCTCAGTGATGGCGGCTTGGTAATCGTCGATGCGGGTGCGATTGGTGGTGCCGACTTCGACCAGGGTACAGCCGGCGCGGCGCATGATGTCGGGGATCCGGAAGCCATCGCCGATCTCGATCAGTTCGCCGCGGGAGACGATGACTTCGGCGCCAGCGGCGAGTTCGTGCAGGACGAGATAAGTAGCCGCGGCGTTGTTGTTGACGGCCAGGCCGCGGGCGTTGAGCAGGTAGTTGAACAAGCGGTCGAGGTGGTGGTCGCGGCGGCCGCGGCGGCCTTCGGCCAGGCTGTACTCAAGATTCGAGTAGCCCGGGATTGGGGCCGAAGGGCCGAGGGGGGCGCGGCCCAGGTTCGTATGAAGAATAACGCCGGTCGCGTTAATGACCGGGCGCAGCGAAGGCTGCGCCAAGGCATGGATCGTGGTCGCCGGGTCGGCCGGGCGCCCGGCACGGAACTCGGCTAGCGCGAGTTTGGCAGCCGATTTGAGCAGTTCGTGCGGAACATCGGGGAACTGCGCGCGGAGTTTGACGAGGACCGCTTCGACGCTGGAGAGCTCCGTAATCATTTCTTCAGCATGGGGAAAAGCTGACGGATCTCGGCTTCGGTAGGCTGACGGCCGTACTCGCAGATCTCAAAGGCTTCGAGATATTTCGGCGTCTTGTTGGTGCCGTACCATTTCTCGTACGCGGCTTTGGTCGAGTCGTTCAACCGGGCGTTCGTGCGCTGGGTGCGCAGCCACTCCTTGCGGGCCGCCGGATCCTTCGGCACTTCCGCGGAGTTACCGCTGACCCACGGGAGCCATTCGTAGAACTGCGAAACATGGGCGTCGAGACCATTCACCTTCTGCTCAAACGCGTCCGCGATATCGATAACGATGTCGGGCCGGAAGGGGTTGGGGCGCTGGAAGTAGTCCGAGAAATAGAGGAAGACGGGGTTTCGGCGCAGAGGCGGGGTGTCGCTGACGACGTTGGGTACCTGCACCATGTATCCGGCGTCCTGGATCAGGATGCCGGTATTGCGATGGTCGGGGTGGTAATCGTTCGTGCGATGGGTGATGACCACGTCGGCCTTCCATTGGCGGATCGCCCGGATAATTTGGCGGCGAACGTCGAGGGACGGCGTGAGTTCCCCGTCGTGATTTTCCATCACCTCGTACTCGGCGATGCCAAGGCGGCGGGCGGACTCCTTCGCTTCGGCGCGACGGCGGTTGGCCAACACTTGGCCGCCCATTTCGTGGTGGCCGGCGTCACCATTGGTGACGCTGACGAATTTCACTTGGTGGCCCATTTTGGCGAGCATCACGGCTGTCCCGCCGAACTTGATGTCGCAGTCGTCGGGATGGGCACCGATGGCGATGATGCGGAGAGGCTGCGCGGCGAGACTACTGGCCAGCAGGGCGAGAAGGATTAGAAATGGCATTTGAAGTTTCGGGTTCGTTTTGAGCGTCCATCCGGATTTGGCTCAGCTTCATCTTCGTGGCCAGCAGGGCGAAGAAGCCGACAACCCAGAGTGGAACGGTAATTACTAAGAATAGTAGAGTCGCATAACCGATCGCCGATTGACGCGAGACGCCGAAGGGCATCACGCCCATTACGACGAGCCATTGGAACGTACCGACGTTGCCAGGGGCCTGCGGCGGAACCGCACCGAGACGGAGGATCACCAGGAGGATCGCGCATTCGCCGAGCGATAGACTGAGGTTAAAGCCGACCGATAGGAAGTAGATCGGGGCGGCTTGCAGAGCGAGGTAGAGAGCGCTGAGCAGGAAGCTCCGGTAGAACGAGTCGCTCCGGCCCATAGCCTCTATGGCGTCGAGGAGATGGAGAGAGCCCTGGGCCCAAATGGTGCGGCGGATCCAACGTTCGGCTCGATCCCGCTGGTACAAAGCAAAGCCGAGCAGGAGTGCAATGATTGAGAGCAGCCCGGCTAGGATCCGGCTACCGACAATCAGAATTTCCGGCAACTCCACGAAATACGATGCGACAAAGAAGCTGAGGATGAGCCAAACACCGTCGAAGAGCCGCTCGATGACGACACTTGAGATGACGACCGAGAAGGGCACGCCGGACCAGCGAGCCTGGAGGAAAGTTCGGATCACTTCCCCCGGACGCAGCGGGAGCAGTTCGTTTGCAAACAAGCCCACATAGATGGCCTGCATGGAGCGCCAAACCGGCAGGGAGCCCACCGGGCGAAGCAACATATTCCAACGCCAGCCTTGTACGCAATAGACCGCGATATCGGTGAGCACGGCGGCCAGGATATAAGACGGAGGGACGGCGCGGATGCGAGGCCACTGCTCGGCCCAGTCAAAGTGACGGTAGACGAGCACAAGACACGCGAGGGAGACGGCATAGCCGATCACCGGGATCAGCCAGTGGGGAAAGCGTCGACTTGTCGAATTAGACATCCTTATAAACCATGATAGGCTGACCTTCATGCGAAATATCCGCCAAGTGGCGGTCTTGGGTGCAGGGACGATGGGGGCTCGAATTGCGGCGCATTTTGCAAACGCCGGGGTTTCGGTTCTTCTGCTGGACCTCACTAACGACGCCGCGCGAAAGGGCCTTGAAACGGCAACGAAGGCCAAGCCGGTGGGCTTCTACCTGCCCGAATATGCGGCCCGGGTAACCGTCGGCAGTTTTTCGGATGACCTGGGAAAGGTGGCGGGCTGCGACTGGATTCTGGAGGCCGTCACGGAACGGCTCGACGTGAAGCGGGAACTGTGGGGCAAGGTGGCCGCACTGTGCGCGCCAGAGGCGATTCTGTCGACGAACACGTCCGGCATCCCGCTGGCGATGATTAGCGACGGGTTTGCCCTCGGCTTCCGGCAGCAGTTTTTGGGAACCCATTTCTTCAATCCTCCGCGGTACCTCCATCTCTGTGAAGTGATCCCCGGGGTCGAAACGAAGCCGGAGTTGATCGCCGAGGTCAGCACGTTTCTCGACCGGAGGTTGGGCAAAGGTGTCGTAATTTGTAAAGACACGCCGAACTTCATCGCCAACCGGATTGGCAGCATGTGGGGCGCGAGCGCATACAAGTACACGGTTGAAGACGACTTGACGGTGGAAGAGGTCGACGCCTTAACGGGGTCGTTGATCGGTTTGCCGAACTCGGCGAGCTACCGTTTGCTCGATATTGTGGGCCTGGATATCTGGGTGCACGTGGCCAATAATCTGTACGGGATGGTGCCGCACGACCCTTGGCGCGAACGGCTGCTGCCGCCGGCGTTCGTCGATCAAATGATGGCCAATCGGTGGCTGGGCGAAAAAACCGGCCAGGGCTTTTACCAGCGCGTCGGACCCGAAAAAGAGATTCACGCGCTCGATTGGAAGACCCTGGAATACCACAAGGCGAACAAACCCAAGCTGCCGCCAATGCCGGAGGATCTGCCGACGCGTTTGAAGGCCCTCGTACAGAGTGAAGACAAGTACGGCCGGTTCGTCTGGAAAGTGCTCCGCGATGCGATGTGGTATTCGGCGTGGTGCGTGCCGGAGATTGCGGATCGGACCGTCGAAATCGACCGGGCCATGCGCTGGGGCTACGGCCATACCTACGGGCCGTTTGAGCTGTGGGATGTGCTGGGCTTTGAGGCAACCGCCAAGCGGATGCAGCGCGAAGAGCTGGAACTGCCACCGGCGATCCTGACCATGCTAGAACGCGGCGCGAAGGGTTTCTATCGTTCCGCCGATGAGAAGGGGCAACCGCGAACGGACTACTTCGATCTGGGTGCCGGGCACTACGACCGCGTGGCCCCGCGACCAGGCGTGATCACGCTAGCGGACCGGAAACGGGCCGGTGGGGTTGTCCGCAAGAACGCGGGATGTTCGCTCGTCGATTTGGGCGATGGCTGTTTATGCCTGGAGTTCCATTCGAAGATGAACGTGCTGGGCGAGGACCAGGTAGGCGAATTCGCCGCGGCACTCGAGGAAACGCAGCGGAATCATCAGGCGCTCGTGATTGGCAACCAGGGCGATCTGTTCAGCGCCGGGGCGAATCTGGTGCTAGTCTTGATGCTGGCCCAGGAAGGGGAGTGGGACGATTTGAACTTGGCCGGCCATCGGTTCCAACAAGCGAACATGATGGTGAAATACGCGCCAGTGCCGGTGGTGGTGGCCGGACACGGCCGGGCGCTGGGCGGCGGAGCGGAGATCCTTCTCCATGCCCCCCGAGCGGTAGTTTCGGCCGAGTTGTACATGGGATTGGTGGAAGTCGGCGTCGGGGTGATTCCCGGGGCGGGCGGCTGCAAAGAGATGATCGTGCGTCTGAAGGATCCCCGCAAAGTGTTCGAAACGATCGGCTATGCGAAGGTCTCGGGCAGTGCCGACGAAGCGAAACAGTTAGGTTTGCTCGACAAGGCGGCGACCGTAGTGATGAACCCGGAGCGGTTGCTGGGAGTAGCGAAGGCGGAAGCCCTTGCGATGGTGGAAAGCTATCGGCCGGGCGTTCCGCGGACGGACGTGAAAGTGGCGGGAGAACCCGGCATCGCGCTGCTCAAAACCGGCGCTTGGATGGCGCGGCAGGGCGGCTATATTTCCGAGTACGACGAGGTGATCGCCGGCAAGTTGGCGCACGTCCTGTGCGGCGGCGCGGTGCCGGCCGATACGCTCGTCAGCGAGCAGCGCTTGCTGGATTTGGAGCGCGAAGCGTTTTTGAG
>JBKJLJ010001086.1:0-5171 GCA_046597015.1 Bryobacteraceae bacterium | reverse complement strand
ATAGCTATCTCATAACGCCCAATAATCCGGCAATCGAGGACCAGCTTGAGGCGGGCCACGAGTTCATGAGGGACTACCGGGAAACCTTCAAAGCGCTCGCTAAGTGAGTTCCGAACCTTTCTAGAACAGCAAGGAAGCTTTGCCGCGGGCAGGCGACCGCCAGAAAACCTGCGGTAAGCCCGAATGCCAAGCCGTCTGCTCGAACTGGGGAACGGCTGGTTCGTTTGGCAGCCCAGACAGGGACTATATTCGCAGGCCTGGGGAACCGATCAAAACTTGCGTATAATTTCACTCAACGTTCAACGCAACGGTTGGATGGGTTGGCGCGGGAAAATCAGGCGACTGGAAGGGAGGACCTCGTGGATGAGATGTCGACGGGAGTGAAATGTGCCTGGCAAATGGCGGCTGTCGAAGCGAGTACCGCGTTCTTCGAGCGGATAGAACCTGTGCATCTTCTGATCGGAGTCTGTTCGGTCGAGAAACTCTTGACACCCGATGTGGCGGCGCGGAGTCAACTCTCGGGGGAACCGCTGCGGAAGGCGCGTGCCGAGTGGGAGGCGATTGTCACTTTAGTGGAGAGTTGCGGGAGCACTCCCGTCGACCTTCGACGCCAATTGCGGGCCGCGGCGGGGGAGGGCAATTATCAGGAAGAGACGCGGCGCGAAGTTAGCCGTTCGACCGCAAGCCGGGATGTCTTCCGGCGGGCGGCGAAAGCTTCCCAGGGTGGTGTTTTACGGCTGCCGCATCTGCTGGCGACGCTGCTGGATGACGAAGCGAGCCCGCTTTGCCAACAGCTGCGGACCCTGGGCCTGGACACCTCCAAGCTGCGTTCGGCGGCGGCGGGGCCGGGTGCCGCCACGACGGCCGATACTGCTCCCAGGGAGGGGGGGACACCGAACCTGGAGAAATATGGACGCGACCTGACGGAACTGGCCCGGGCCGGAAAACTGCAGGCCTGCATTGGCCGCAGGGATGAAATGCTGCAATTGGTGCGGTCGTTGAGCCGGGCGACGAAGAATAACCCCTTGCTGCTGGGTGAAGCCGGGGTAGGAAAAACCGCCATTGTGGAGGGGTTGGCATGGCGCATCGCCAATCGAAAATCGCTGCCGGACAAGCGAATTGTCGAGTTGCAAATGGCCACGCTCGTGAGCGGCACCAAATACCGGGGCGAATTCGAAGAGCGCTTGACACAAATTATCGCCGAGGCCGAGCGATGTCCAGAGTTAATCCTGTTTATCGATGAGATCCACGGGATTGTGGGCGCCGGCGACAGTTCCGGGCGGATGGACGCCGCCAATATTTTGAAACCGGCGCTTGCCCGCGGCTCGATACGCTGTATCGGCGCGACGACCTTCGCGGAGTACCGAAAGTTTGTGGAGAAGGATCCGGCGCTGGAGCGCCGCTTCCATCCGGTGACCGTTGCCGAACCTTCGAAGGAAGAAGCGCTGCAGATACTGGAGGCTGGGTACGTCCGCCGTTTCGAGGAGCGGCACGGCGTGGTGATCGAGCCCGCGGCGATCCGTGCGGCGGTGCGCCTGTCGCTTCGGTACCTGCCGGATCGCCGGCTGCCGGATAAGGCGATCGATTTGCTTGACGAAACGTGTGCACTGGTAGCGGTTCCGGCGTTGAGCGCGATGCCAGGCGAAAAACCCGAAGCCACGGGAGGGGTTGTGACGGCGGACGCGGTTGCGGAGGTGATTTCGAAATGGACGGGGATTCCCGCGGGCCGGCTCGACGAAGACGACCGGGAGCGCTTACAGCGGATGCCGGAGGAGTTGAAAGCACGCGTGATTGGACAGGACGAGGCGTGCGAAAAGGTGGCCGCCGTGGTGCAGCGGGCGCGGGCCGGGTTGAAGGCGGAATCCCGTCCCGTGGGTGTGTTTTTATTCACCGGGCCGACCGGGGTGGGAAAAACAGAGTTAGCGAAAGCGACGGCCGCGTTTCTGTTTGGCAGCGAGGAGGCGATGGTCCGCATCGACATGAGCGAGTTTATGGAGCGCCATTCGGTCTCGCGGCTAATTGGCGCTCCACCGGGATATATCGGGCATGACGAGGAAGGCCAATTGACGGGGGCGTTACGGCGAACGCCCTATTC
Source organism: Bryobacteraceae bacterium (assembly GCA_046597015.1). Taxonomy (GTDB): domain Bacteria; phylum Acidobacteriota; class Terriglobia; order Bryobacterales; family Bryobacteraceae. The sequence continues at coordinate 3,076 of JBKJLJ010001086.1, read as the reverse complement.
CGTGGTGTTACTCGATGAGGTGGAAAAGGCCCATCCGGACGTTTTGAACCTGTTTCTGCAAGTGTTCGACGATGGGCGGTTGACGGACAGTCGAGGCCGCACCGTGGATGCCGCCAGTGCGCTGTTCATCCTGACTTCAAACGTGGGGGCGATTTCCGCAGAGCCGGGCAGATCGCCGTTTTCCGGAGGAATGGACGAGTCAACATCGGCCGCCAAGGAATTCGTGAGAAAGTCTTTCCGGCCGGAATTCCTAAATCGATTGGACGACATCATCGTCTTTTCGGCACTTTCGCCCGCCAGCACAACTCGTATCGCCGACCTGATGATTCAGGGTCTGGGGAAGAGACTAAAGGCACGGGAAATCGGAATCCGGGCGACGGACGCAGCGGTGGCATGGCTGAGCGGAACGGGATATGACACCGCTTTCGGCGCGCGGGCGTTGCGCCGAACGATCGAACAACATGTTGAACGACCGCTGGTGGAAATGATCCTGCGAGACGAGATCGGGCCCGGCAAGACGGTTTCGGTGGACGTCAAAGATGGAATGCTCTGGATGGAAGTCGTGCGGACGGAAGAGGAGAAACACTAATGGCACTCGAATGGAAGATCGGAGACCGTCTCGAAAACCGGTGGGAAATTCTGCAGATCATGAAGGGCGGCATGGGTGTTGTGTACGTCGTCCACGATCACCAATGGAATGAAGTTCTAGCCGCCAAGACGTTTCAGGATTCGGTGCTAGCCAGGAATCCGAGACTCGCACAGATGTTTACCAGGGAGGCCTTGGCCTGGGTCCATCTGGATGCTCACCCGAATATTGCACAGGCGCTTTTCGTGGTGGAGATAGACGGTAAGCCGGTCCTGTTCCTGGAGTATGTCAGCGGTGGAGATTTGAGCGAGTGGATTGGGACGCCGCGCCTACTGGAGGATCTTCCGCGGACAGTTCGTTTCGCCATTGGATTTTGCGAAGGTATGATCCATGCGCGATCGAAGGGAATTTACGCGCATCGCGACGTCAAACCCCAGAATTGCCTGATCGCGGGAGATGCCACCCTGAAGGTGACTGACTTTGGCTTGGCGAAGATATTCGATGACGACGGCGAAACGGATTTTGCGCTGACGGGGAAGAGCGAAACCAGCGAAGGCAATCTGGAGGCCCTTTCCTTCAGCCGGACGGGCAATTCAGCCGGCACGGTTACGCACATGGCGCCGGAGCAGTTTGTGGACGCTAAACACGTGGGTGTGGCGGCGGATGTTTACTCCTTTGGCGTGATGCTGTTTCAAATGCTGACGGGCCACCTGCCGTTCTCCGGCCGGAGTTGGGACGACTTCGAGGACCGACACAAAAACCAGACACCTCCGGTGGAAGACATTCGGCATCCGGAGTTACGGGCGGTGGTGGAGCGTTGCCTGCGGAAACTGCCCGAGGACCGCTGGCAGGATTTCGAGGCGGTTCGAGAGCCACTGGCCGCGATCTATCGGAATTTGACGGGCGAGGAGATTCCACGGCCGGTAGCCGGCCGGGATTTGGACGTCCGGCAATGGTTGAACAAGGGGGTCTCCCTGGCGGCGCTGGGATTCTCCAAAGAGGCGATGGGCTGCTACGAACAGGCCTTGGCGATTGACCCGAACTACGCGGAGGTTTGGGCGAACAAAGGAAATCTCTTCAAGTCGGCGGGACGTATGGAGGAGGCGGTGTCGTGTTTTGACCGTTCTCTGGAACTGAATCCGAACATGGTCTTGGCCTGGTACAACAAGGGTGGAACGCTGGAGACGATGGGCCGGCCGGAAGAGGCGCTGGCGTGTCTGGAGCGGGCGCTGTCGATTAACCCGCTTTTCGAAATGGCATGGTCCAGCCGGGGAGTCGCGTTGGGCAAGTTAGGGAGGCACGAAGAGGCGCTGGCGAGTTTTGAGAACGCGACACGGATCCACCCGCGGTTTGCGGCGGCGTGGGCGATGATGGGAAATCACTACCGCACGTTGGGGCAACTGGAGAAGGCGATGGCGTGCCACGAAAAGGCACTGCAGTTCGATCCCACGCTGGCGGAGATCTGGTACAACCGCGCCAACGTATTGTCGGATTCGAAGCGATACGAGGAGGCGCACACCAGTTACGAGAAGGCTTTGGCCCTAGATTCGAAGCTCGCGGCGGCATGGGTAGGAAAGGGCAATGTGTACAAGGCCCAGGAGCGTTTGGAAGAAGCGATCGGCAGTTATGGCCGGGCGCTGGCGCTGGATCCGCGGGATGGCGGGGCCTGGCATAACCTTGCGTTGACGCTGCAGCAAGCGGGCCGGTTGGAGGAGGCGGTGACGGCTTTCACGGAGAGTCTGCAGATCGACCCCGCGGATGCCGATGTGTGGATGAAAAAGGGCGGGGTGTTGGACGCGCTGGGGCGGGACGGGGAGGCGACTACCTGCTACCAGACAGCAATCAACATTAATCCGCGCAACGCCCTGGCATGGCATAACGCGGCGGTTCGAGCGAAGCGGCTGGGGCACAATGAGCAAGCGCTGAGCCTGCACGAAAAGGGACTGGAGCTCGATCCGAGCCTGGAAGAGGCATGGCTGGGGAAGGCGAACATATTAGCGGAACTGGGGCGGGCGGATGAGGCGTACGCGGCATATGACCACGTATTGGCTATCAACCCGGCGTTTGCGTCGGCATGGTGTAGCAAAGGGGCGACGCTGGGGAACATGGACCGGTTTCAGGAGGCGCTGGTGTGTTTTGAAAGAGCGCATGAGCTGGGGCACCCGAACGCCGCGAAATTCGCGGGAATGTGCCGGAGTGCGATCGGGCAGCGGGAGCCGCCGGCCGCGCCACCCGCCGCGCCACCGCCCGCGGAGGCAGATGCTGATTCGTTGCGGACTCTAGCTGGGGAACACTTGCAGCGCGGCGAATATGGGGAGGCGGTAGTTTATTTTGATCAGGCGCTGGCGCTGAATCCTCGTGCGGCAGGGACGTTGTTTGGCAAGGCGATCGCACTGGGAGCACTGCGCCAATTCGAAGAAGCGATTGCGAGTCTGGATGAGGCGATTGCAGTTTATCCGGAAATGGCGTTGGCGTGGAATAAGAAGGGGG
>JBKJLJ010001055.1:0-2947 GCA_046597015.1 Bryobacteraceae bacterium | reverse complement strand
CCCAAATGGCTGGCGGCCATCGTGAACGCGATCTGCGTGGGAAAGATTCATAGCGAGGAAAAGCATCCGATCAGCCGTCCGCTGATGTGGCTCTATCGGCCCGTGGTGCACTTTGCCCTGAATTGGAAATGGCTGGTAATTACTTTGGCGGTGCTATTGGTTGTCGCCACAATTCCCGTTTTCAAGAAGCTGGGGTCGGAGTTCATGCCGCCGCTCAATGAGGGAAGCATCTTGTACATGCCGATCACGCTTCCCAGCGTCTCGGTGACGGAAGCGGCCAAGTACCTCCAGATCCAGGACCGGTTGCTTCGGCAGTTCCCTGAGGTGCAGAGCGTCTTCGGGAAGGTGGGCAAGGCGGAGACGGCGACTGACCCGGCTCCGCTCAGCATGGTGGAAACGACCATCGTGTTGAAGCCGGAGAATCAATGGCGAACGAAGAAGGTCGAGCGTTGGTATTCGAATCGGGGCCCTGAGGGATGGAAGGTACTGTTGCGCAAAGTCTGGCCAGAGACGCGGCCAATCTCCTGGGAGGAATTGACGGAGGAGATGGACAAGTCCGTCCAGGTACCTTCGTATGCGAACGCGTGGCTATTTCCTATCCGCACCCGCATCGACATGATCACTACGGGTATTCGGACCCCGGTGGGCGTGAAGGTGCTTGGCTCTAACCTCGACACGATCCAACGGATTGGCCTGGAGGTTGAGAAAGTTTTGCAGGGTGTGCCGGGGACGCGGAGCGCCTTCTTTGAGCGGGTCACAGGGGGCAACTACCTCGACATTGAAGTTCGCCGCGAAGATGCAGCGCGCTATGGACTCGCGGTTCGTGAAGTGCAGGACACTGTGGAAGCGGCGATAGGCGGCATGCCACTGACGACCACGATTGAAGGACGAGAGCGTTATCCGGTGAGCGTCCGATACGCCCGTGACTTCCGGGATAGCGTCAGCAACCTGCAGCGTGTGCTTGTGCCGACGCCGAGTGGGGCGCAGATTCCGCTTTCGCAGGTCGCAGACATCACCGTGCGTACCGGCCCAGCCATGATCAAGAACGAAGAGGGCTTTCTGGCTGGCTTTCTTTACGTTGATGTGACGGGCCGCGACATGGGCCGCTATGTTGCGGATGCCAAGGCGATGGTGGCGAAGCAGGTGACTCTGCCGCCTGGCTATCAACTGGTGTGGAGCGGCCAGTACGAGTATCTGGCTCGTGTCGTCGAACGCCTTTGGATCGTCGTGCCGGTGACGCTTTTCCTGGTCATCTTGCTGCTCTACATGAACACGGGCTCCCTCGCCAAGACGACAATCATCCTGCTTGCCGTTCCCTTCTCGGCAGTGGGCGCGATTTGGTTGTTGTACTTCCTGAACTACAACATGAGCATTGCGGTTTGGGTAGGGCTGATTGCTTTGCTCGGAGTGGATGCGGAAACGGCGGTCTTCATGCTGCTTTATCTCGATATCGCCTACAACCAACGGAAAGCCGAGGGGCGCATGAACAATATGGGGGATTTGAAAGAAGCGATTGAAGAAGGGGCGGTGAAGCGGTTGCGGCCCAAGGTGATGACTGTCGCGGTGATGTTTATGGGGTTGCTGCCGATCCTGTGGTCAACCGGCGCGGGAGCGGACGTGATGCGGCGGATCGCGGCGCCGATGATTGGTGGAATTTTCACTTCTTTCCTGCTGGAACTCGTGGTGTATCCGGCCATCTATGAACTTTGGAAAGGCGGTGAAGTAAGAAAATTTGCAAAGGCGAGTGCGGGTGCGTGATGGCTCTTAGGCAAACGGAAAAACAGGAACGTACGACGAGGGATATTGGTGATGTGTCTGGATTGACAGTCAATCGCCGCAATGTTCCGGGCTGAGCCCGAATGGAGATAGCCAAATGATAAGAACCTTCGCTTTTCTCGCGGCAATATCAGCAGCGACGCTGTGCGCGGCCGAGCGCTTCGAATACAGCGTTTTTCGCCACCACTGGCCCAGGAAGGAACCAGGCCAACTTCAGATCTCGGAATCAGGAGTCCACTATCGATCCGATGACGGGAAGACGCTAATCGAAATTTCTTTGGTTGATGTATTAAAGGGTGACGTGTCCGATCTGAAGGTAATTCGAATTGACACCTATGATCGGGTGAAGCGTCGGCTTAGTGGACGCCAGACTCACACTTTCCAGCTTCGTGAAGGCGTGCACGGATACGCCCTCACGCTGTTTCTATCGAAGGTCCTAAAGCGCCCGGTTGTCGGGACTTTCGAGTTGTCGTCGAAGCCGGTGGCGCAGATCCGCGCCTATCATAGGCATCGCCTTAGTGGATGTCATGGGACGATTGAAATCGATCCAAAAGGCATTCGTTTCTTGAGCAAGCAGCCCGGGGACTCGCGGACTTGGCGGTACGAGGAATTGGAGACGGTGGGGACCATGAATCGATTTCATTTTCGCGTCAGTACACTGGCTGAGACTTTCAATTTCGACCTACAAGAGCAGCTTCCGGGCGAGGCGTACGACTTAGTGGCGAGGCGTGTGTACTCCTTAGCGTCAAAGTCCGCGGCGCCGTCGAAGGAATAATCCCGAGTCGATCACGGATTGGGGAGCCCGGTGGTTGACGGGGCACTTGGCCGTTCTTCCAGCGCGCCTTTGCGTCCATTCGCAGTCGCGATCTGAACAGGTTCACCTTGATCGCGTTGGGTGTGGGCACCCGGCCCGACGATTTTTACAGGTGGTGGGCGCTCACCGTGCCGCAGCAACTTCCCGCGCTGTCAACGACCGGTAAACTCGTGGCCCCATGCTCATGGAGTTTTCGGCGGGCATCGGCGATCGGCTCGTCCCGGTGACAACACGCCGACATGGGCTTCATGATCTCGGCTACGTCGACTTCCGAAGCCTTCCGATCCTCCGCCGTAACCCCGCAACACAAGTCGCGCTCCGTGACGACGCCCACGAGTTTGCGGGTTTTTGTATTCT
>JBKJLJ010001027.1:0-5812 GCA_046597015.1 Bryobacteraceae bacterium | reverse complement strand
AGGGCATACCTGCCTTCCGCTCCGCTTCGAGGGGGAATGAAACGGACTGACCCAACAGCGATTCGGACGCCAACCAATTGACCCCACTTGTCTTTTCAGGAAGGTCCGTTCCCCCCGATACTCATCTCAGGTTTTGGGCCTGAACTCCCAAAATCCTTCGGGGATGGATCGTGCGACAGACGGCGAAACGCCCCACCCAAAGAAACCCAAAAGGGCCAAGGAGAACTCAATGGACGAACAGAACGACAACAACAACTCAAACGACAAGACCTCCCGTTTTATCGGTCGATGCCTAATCCGCCTAGCACTGTATGCCGTCGTCGGGCCGGTGCTCGGGGAAATCGGCGCGACAGTCCTCGAAATAGTCAACGACGTGGACACCTCATCCTGAACTCCCGGGCGGGAGTTTCGGCTCCTGCCCATTTTTCCCATGCCTCCGATACTCACTCTCGCCGAAGTAGCCAACGAGTTGCGTTGTTCCAAGGCGCACGTGTCCCACATCATCAATCGCAAGGTTCCCCACCTGCCTCCGCTGCCCGTCGTGCGGATCGGCAGGCGAGTCCTGATTCGCCACGAATCCCTCGTGGAATGGATGCGCCTTGTAGAGAACAAAACCGCCGGAGTGCGATAATGCCTTCAGACCTGAGTTCATCGCTTGGACGCACAAGGAGCATTGTGCGAAGAAGACGATTTCAAGAAGGAAGTTTGCAAATCAGATCACACGGCAAACGGAAAAATTGGGCGGTGCTCTACTGGGAGGGCGGCGCAAGGAAATACCATACCCTTGGCCTGCACTCAAAGATGAGCAAGAGCGAGGCGCAGCAGAAGCAGGCCGAGTTCATGGGAGAGATCAATGCGAAAGAGGCGACGACTCCCGACCCCGCAATCACGTTTGGCAATTACCTAAGGAACGTGGCGCTCCCCTTCATGCGAAAGAAGTGGAAGCGCTCAACCGCGTTAACCAGTGAGAATCGCATCACCCACCATCTGGCGGAGTTTGGCGAAACCCGGCTCACGGCAATTACGCTGAAGGCCCTTCAAGCCTTCCTTGGCCGCAAGGCAGCAGAATTGTCGCGCAGCATGGTGGCGCATCTTCGTTGGGATTTACGGTCTGTGTTCAAGCTGGCATTGGCAGAAGGCTATACTCAGCGCGACCCGACCGGCGCTCTCTTTACCCCAAGAGAAGCCGAGACGGAACCAACCCGCGTAATGACAGCAAAGGAGGTTGAGCAGTACATCGGTGCCCTCGAATTGCGTGAGAGCGTCATCGCGCATCTCGCGATCTTCGCAGGCATGAGACCTGGAGAAATTCTTGGACTCCAGCGCCAGCATGTGAGCGAGGACTGCCGGGCGGTGACAGTTGCCCAGCGGCTCTATCGAGGTGACATCGACACGCCGAAAACCAGATCGTCCAAACGAACCGTTGCCATTCCCACGAAGACTGCATCCCTGATGCAGGAATGGATGGGCTTGGTTGCGCAAGGCACTGAGGCGTGGGTGTTCTCTTCGGAGAATGCGCAGACGCCGATGTGGCGCGACAACATCTGGTACCGGGGCATGAAACCCAAGCTCAAGCCGCTTGGTTTGGATTGGGCGAACTTTCAGGTGCTACGGCGGACACATGCCAGCCTCGGACACGAGGCGGGAATCGATCCTAAAATAGCAGCCGACCAGCGCGGTCACGGGATTGGGGTAGCGCTGGATGTATATACGAAGACCGCCCTTAGCAAGCGGGCCGAAGCAGCGGAAGAACTGGAAAACAGCGTTTTCGCGGCTTAATGGAGTGTAGTGGAGTGGAAGAAGTTGCTGAGTTCTCCCAAGTGATTGATTTTATGGAGCGGGAGATGGGATTCGAACCCACGACGTCCAGCTTGGGAATTTGGTAGACGATTGATTCTAATCGGCTTATCTGTTGTCTATTCCAACCTGATGACATCCTTCGTTTCTGTCGTTTCAACAAGTTCCGGTATCCGTTTATAGAAGTGTCGTAGCGTCGTAGCAAGCCGCTGAAGCCCAAAAAGAAAGCCCCCGTTAGCGCGGGGGCAATGAGGCTTCAAATTGTCTAAGACCATCATAGACCAATCCGCACGCGTGCGGAAAGAGAAAAAGCAGACCACGCCCGATGCGGCCGCGCGTCTGAATCAGGCGTCGGAAGAACAGCGCTTCCACCTCAAGAATAGAGTTCGCGGCGAGTTCGCGGACTTCATGGACGACGCCAACGGCGAAGAGCTTTGGCTCCTCCTGGAGATCTTCGCGTGGCGTAATGGCTTGCCCGGAGCCTCGACCAACTCGGAATTCGTTGCCCTATTAGAGGCGTTCGAGAACGTTATGGGGCGAAACGCTCACCAATACCTGAAGATCGACGACCCCGGCCTCCTGATATACCTACTTCAAACGCTCACCCTCTGGCGTCAGAAAGGCGGGGCCTTCGTTCCTGGCCCTGAAGGCTGGAGAGTTTGGGGTGGGAAGCCCGAGGGCCGCAAATGAGCCGCCCGCACGTCACTTCGGCGCGCCTCCCCATTGACCTAATCCGCTCCGTTGGCGTGGGGGCGCTGACTGCCCCCCGCTGCCCGCAGTGCGGCGCACCGGGCCGCGATGCGCTGGCCGACCCCCCTTACTTCATTTCGGCGTGCTGCTGCGCTGGAAAGGGGCGATTCGCCGGTGAGTCAAGACGGCGGGTTACCGCGGGGGGGCGATGAGCTCCGCGGCGGCCGTGGTGCCGCCCCCTATCGGGCCTCGGGTCCCGTCCGAACTGCTCGACCTTGCCCAGTGGTGCCTATGGCGGTTTGACGAAGGTAGAAAGCGCCCGATGGCGTTGAAGGGCTACTGGGGCAGTTCCACCAACCCAGCAACGTGGGGAGAATACGGCGAAGCTGTCGAGGCCATGGAGAAGTTCCGAAACGCAGAAGGCTTAGGTTTCGTATTCACCGCAGACGACCCATATACCGGCGTTGACCTAGACGATTGCCTAGACGACGCCGGCCGCCTGAAGCTGTGGGCTGTCGAAATCCTTCGCCGGTTCTCTGGCACCTACGCCGAAATCTCGCCGTCCGGGACCGGTATCAAGATTTGGTGCCGGGGCAAAATCGACGCCTCTAAAACGTTTAAGTACGAGGATGGGGCCATTGAGATTTTCTCTCATGCGAGATTTTTCTGTGTCACCGGGCACCTTTGGCCTGGTTCACTCCTGGAAATTGACGACTGTCAGGAATCGATCGATTGGTTGTTGACGCTGAATCCGGCAGGGGCAAAGAAAGCGCCGTTTGTTTTGCCGGAGAAGATTAAGAAAGGCAGTCAACACACGACGTTAAAGAGGCTCGCTGGCAAACTACGTGGGGCGGGTTTTGAGGAGGCCGAGCTTGCCGAAGCGCTCATCATCGCCAGTAGGCGATGCGAGGACATTCCACCCGAGTCTGACATGCTGACGATGGCTAAGTCGTTCCGCAAGCTGTACCCCGCGGGGCCGTCGACAGACTTCAACCCGCAGGCCGAGGGAGCATTCCAGCCAGACGCCCAGGAACCCGAGCCCGATACGTGGCCGCGACCGCTTGACCCATCGGCACTAATCGGGATCGCTGGGGACGTCGTCCGTTTAATCGAACCGACAACCGAATCAGACCCGGCCGCGATCCTGTTTCAGTTCCTTGGCATGTTCGGCAGCATCGTTGGACGGGGTCCGCATTGGATCGTCGAAGATACCCAGCACTTCACCAACCTGTTCGTATCCATCGTTGGCGATACGGCCAAGGCTCGAAAGGGCACCGGCTATGACCGCGTGAGGAAGGTATTTGAAGGTATGGAACCGGAGTGGGATGAGCGGGTAAAGAGCGGTCTTTCGACAGGAGAAGGTCTTATCTGGGCCGTCCGTGACCCGGTCCTCGAGATGGTGGCCATTAAAGAAAAAGGTAAGCCGACTACCTACGAGGAGCAGATGGTCGACCCAGGCATTGACGATAAACGGCTGCTGGTGATAGAGCCAGAGTTCGCACGCGTCCTGAGCGCTGGGCAGCGTCAGGGAAACACGCTAACGGCTGTAATGCGCGAAGCATGGGACGGCAAGCCGGTTGGGATAATGACCAAAACCAAGACGGCTAGCTGCAAGGTTCCGCACGTCTCCATTATTTCCCACATCACCAAAGAGGAGTTGCTCCGCTGCCTGACCGATACCGAAACGGCCAACGGCTACGCCAACCGCTTCTTGTTCGTCTGTGCTCGAAGGAGCAAAATTCTCCCGTTTGGAGGAGAGCGGATTGACTGGGCCGAAACCCGCGTGGGACTTCAATCAGCTATCAACAACGCCCGCCGTACTACAGAGTTGCCGTTCGACTCGGAGGCGCGGGAAATCTGGGCCGTAGCCTACGAGCAACTGAGTGCGGCTGGTGGTGGTCTTTATGGCTCAGTCACCGCCCGCGCCGAATCCCAGACCCGACGCCTGGCGTGCCTTTATGCACTGCTCGACGAGTCTCCATACATCCGCGCAACCCATCTGTTGGCCGGACTGGAGGCGTGGAGGTATTGCGCTGATTCCTGCCGATCGATATTCGGCGACACGATGGGGGATCCAACAGCAGACGCAATCCTGATCCTGCTCAGGCGCACCCCGGATGGCATCACCCGGACCGAACTATTCCAACACTTCCAGAAGCATAAGAAGTCTGAAGAGATCGGGCGAGCACTGCATGTGATCCAGAAAGCGGGCAAAGCCAGTTCAACGCGGGAGGAGACGGCGGGACGCCCGACCGAGAGATGGTACGCGGTATGAGCGGCTTTTATTTTCTAGTCGAGTGCGTATTAAGCGTTTTAAGCGTATTAAGTACCTGCTCGGGCGGCGGGTCCTACCCTTATTACGCTTTCTACGCTTCTTACGCAAGCAGAGCACGAGAGAGCGCACCCCTTAATGCGCTTTATACGCTTTTTACGCAAAGGAAAATTCAATGACCGATTTTCATTGCTTCGTATCCGGCCTAGCCGCCGATGCGCTGCAACCAACCGAACGACACCGCAACCCGGCCGAGAATGGACCGGCAGAAAAAAGGATTTTATGACTAACGAAGAATTGAAACCCGAGCTCATTGATACACTCCTGTTCTTTCATAGGGCATATCGGAACCTGAAACGGGCAGACGAACGCAAAGAAACTTTGCGAGCAGCTCTCAAAAATGCGCAGCTCGACTACTCTATTGCGAGCGATTTGTTGAATGAACACTGGAAAACATTCCTTGGTGCCGAAGCGGCGGTTCGACCTCTAAGTTATGCAGGAGCGTCATCTGAAGATGTCTGCGACCAGTCAGAATCTCATGAATTCCTGGAGCGCGTCCTTTCATCCGAACGCTCGTTAGAAAAAAGCATCCGCTACCGCAATGTATTCGAAGACGAGGAGATGCCGTTTTAGTCGGCATCAACCCCAATGACCGACTTCCAACAATTCCTGACCGGCCTATCCGCCGATTCGAGACTGGGCCGCTACGTCGGGCCACTCTCGGGACAGAGCCCGGAGGTTATCGTTCTCTCGCTCACCATCGCTCTGGCGAACGCTTGCGAGGGGAACCAGCCGCACCCGGCGCACGAGCTCCTGGAGCGTATGCAGGCAGAGGGGAGGACCCATGAAAATTAGCGACCGGATGTATGTCTTCCACCGCCAAACCCGCGAGGTTGTGGCTTCGATCGCCGGTGGCGGGATGAAAGAGCAACGCGAGACCTTCCGAAAGCAGTTCGACATCGAGACCTTCTCCGGTCATTTCGTCGCTGAAGATGTGGCGGAAAAGTTGGACGAAGATGTTCAGGCCCGGTTCAACATCGTGCCACCAGAGCC
>JBKJLJ010000736.1:0-6897 GCA_046597015.1 Bryobacteraceae bacterium | reverse complement strand
GGCTTTAGCGCCGGGCCTGGGCTTGGTGGCCGTGGCGATCGCGGCATCGCGGATCGTGCTGGGCATGCACTTTCTGAGTGATGTGGTGGTGGGGTCGATTCTTGGTGGACTGCTCGGTTACGCCACTTACGCGCTGGTTATGGTTTGAGCCATTCGAGCCAGAGAACGCCGGCACCGACGGTAATCACCGTTAGCGGTAACCCGGCGCGGGTGTATTCCCAGAACGTGATCCGATGCACTTCCTTGGCCCGTTCGGCCACGATGAGGTTGGCGATCGAACCGGCGAGAGTTAAGTTGCCCGCCAGCGTGGCGGACATGGACAAGGCGAGCCATGCCTCCTGCGCGTTGGGAAGCCGCTGAATCACCGGCTTGAAGAGCATGACCGAGGGCACGTTGGAGACGGCGTTCGAAAGAAGCACCGAGGCCAGGCTGAGGACCGGGATTTTCTCCAGGTGGAATCGAGCGGCAAACCCAAACAATTGTTCGTCGAGCGAGGTCTTTTCGACGCCCGCCAAGACGATGAACAGTCCAGAAAACATGACTAGCAGGGACCAGTCTATCTGCGCATAGACCTCTTCGGGATGGACCCGCCGCGTGATCAGCAGCGCGGCCCCGGCGACTAGGGCCGCGACCGCGATGGGCGCGCCGGCGAAGAAGGAGACGAAAAGAATCGCAGCCGCCAGGAGGGACTTGCCGAGAAGCATGCGGTCGACGGGGAAGGTCTGCTCCGGCACGTGGACTTGGCTATGGTCAGCGAACTCCTCGCGATAGAACCAGCGGAGAAGGACGATCGCGACGAGCACGCCAAACAGCGCGACCGGGGCGAGTTTGGCAAAGAAGACCGCAAAAGGGATGCCGGAGAAGCCGCCGATCATCATGTTTTGCGGATTGCCGGTGATGGTGGCCGCGCTGCCGATGTTGGAGGCGATGGCGACGGCGAGCAGGTAGGGTAGGGGGCGGCGTTGGAGAGAACGGGTGATTTCGACTACGATCGGGGTCATGACGATGCAGACGGTATCGTTGACGAAGAGCGCCGAGAGAACGGCGGAGATGACGACGATCGCGGTGAGCAGCGTGGCGGGGGCGCTGGCCCGACGCACTGCCCATTGGGCGACCAGAGGGAAGAACCCGGCAATGCGAAGATTGGCGACGACGATCATCATCCCGAACAGGAGCATGATCGTTTCGTAATGAATCGCCCGCCACGCTTCGTCGATCGTGAGAACGCCGGTGCCGAGCATGAGACCCGCGCCAACGATTGCGGCACCGGTTCGATCCAGACGCAATCCCGGGAGCCGGCCGATGGCCATGACCGCAAAGGTGAAGGCAAAAATCAGAATTGCGGGAAACTGTTGTGGGTTGGAGATATGGATAGAATGGCACGGTTCCGGGGGATACTAATGGGTAAGTGAACTCTCCCCGAGAAATCTATCAGTCCGCGCTGGCCGAACGGCAGCGCACCCTGTCCGTAGCGGTTCAGCGACACGAGCAGTTCGGCTATCTTCGACTTGGTTTAGTGGCGTTGTTGGCGTACTTTGCCTGGCAGACGCTGTATTTAGCGGCGTGGCCGGCTTGGCTGCTGCTGTTCCCGATAGGCTTGTTCGTGGTGGCGGCCAGCGTCCATTCGCGAGTCTTGCAGCGCCGGGACCGCGCGGCTAGCAGCGTGCGTTACTTCGAGTTGGGGATCGCTCGGCTGGATAGGAAGTGGATGGGGGTAGGCAGCGACGGTGCGGCGTGGCAGCCGGCCGGGCACCTGTACGCGGGAGATCTGGATCTGTTCGGCGCGGGGAACCTTTTCCAGTGGATGAATCGGGCCCGGACCCGAATGGGCGAATCGACCCTGGCGCATTGGTTGCTGCACCCTGCTGCGGTTGTCGAACTGCAATTGCGGGAGGAGGCCGTGCAGGAACTGGCTTCCGACATCGATTTTCGGGAGCGGATGTATCTGGTCTCGGATGCGGTGGCGGCGAGTGTACATCCTGCGCCGCTGCGCCGGTGGGCGGAGGCGCCTCCGGGGATGCCTCCGGCTTCGTGGCAGTGGCTCGTATTCGGTTGGAACGGGGCGCTCGCGATCGGCTTGGCGATTGGGAACGCGACCGGCTTGTGGAGCATTCCGATGCTGGTGATTGGCGGAATGGCTTCGTTCGGGATGTGGTTGCGGCCGCGGGTGCTCGAAGCATTATATGCGGCGGAGGCGGCCGCGGACGAACTCGCCGTTTTTTCGGCGGCGCTGGCGATGTTGGAGGAGCGTCCGTTTCGGTCGGCCAAGTTGCAGGCGATTACTGCAACGCTGCGGGCATCGGGCGCGGCACCGTCGGTTCGGATCCGCAGGTTGGCCCAACTGGCGGTTTGGATCTCCTCTCGAGAGCACCCGGCGATGCGTATCATCGGTCCGTTGCTGATGTTGGGAACGCACTTGGCGTTTGCGGCGGACCGTTGGCGGGCAGAGAACGGGAAACTGGTCGGCACTTGGCTGGAGGCGATGGGCGAGATGGAAGCGCTGCTTTCCCTGGCGACTTTTGCGTTTGAGAATCCTGATTTCGTTTGGCCCGAGTGGTCCGAAGAAGGGGCTCCGGCCTTCGACGGAGAAGAGTTGCGCCACCCCTTGCTGAACCCGCAGACCGCCGTGGCGAATAGTCTGTCGATTTCGCATGCCGATCCCTTCGTTCTGGTGAGCGGGTCGAACATGAGCGGCAAGAGTACGTTTCTTCGGACGCTGGGGTTGGCGATCGTGATGGCTCATGCAGGGGCTCCGGTCGCCGCTCGGCGGCTTCGGCTCTCCCGGTTGGTGGTGGGAGCTTCCATTTCCACCCACGACTCTCTCCAGGAAGGTGCTTCGCGTTTTTTTGCCGAAATTACTCGCCTGCGGGACATCTTGGCGTTGGCTGATTCCGGGGAGCCGACCCTATTTCTGCTGGATGAACTTCTGAGTGGCACCAACTCGCGGGACCGTCGGATCGGTGCCGAGGGCGTCCTGCGCGGTTTGCGGGAGCGGGGAGCGATCGGTTTAGTCACCACGCACGATCTGGCACTGGCCGAGGTGGCGCAAGCCCGTCAGGTCCACTTTGCGGACTCGCTCAAAGACGGCAAGATTCACTTCGACTACCGGATGATGCCGGGGGTCGTACCCGGTAGTAATGGGTTGGCGCTGATGCACGCCCTTGGACTGCCTGTAGACGCAAGGTAAATTGCTCATGCTCCGAAGCTTCTTTCTTCTCCTCTCCCGGAATCGATCGTTCCGCCGTTACTTTGAAACGTCGCGTTCGGCCGCCTCGCTCACGAAGCGATTCGTGGCCGGCAATACTCTCGCGGAGGGGATGCAGGTTAACGGCCAATTGGCCGAGCGGGGGATTTTTGTGGCGCTCGATCACCTAGGAGAGAATGTTTCGTCGGAGTCCGAAGCGGCTCTGGCCGCGAAAGAGATCGTGGCCGCGCTGGATCATATTGCCAAGGCTGGCACCAATACGACGGTCGCGATTAAGCTGACCCAGTTCGGCCTCGACTTGGGGGACGATATCTGTCGGCACCATTTGCGGCCCGTCTTTACGCTCGCCTCGGCCATCGGCACGCGAGTCGAGATCGATATGGAATCGACGGTCTATACCGAGCGAACGATCGGGATCGTTAAAGAAATGCATGCCGAGTTTGGGTGTGTGCGGGCGGTTCTGCAGGCCTATCTATACCGAACTGAACAGGACCTTGCCGAATTGAACCATCTTGGTGTTCCAATTCGGTTATGTAAGGGAGCCTACCAAGAGCCGTCGGAAGTTGCCTACCCGTCGAAAGCGGACGTCGACGCCAATTTCGTGAAGTTGATGGAGACGTTGCTGCGGGAGGGGACCTATCCGGCGATCGCGAGTCACGATGAACGAATTCTGACCCATGCCTTGGCGTATTCGAAGGAACTTAAGCTCGCCTCGGATCGTTATGAGTTTCAGATGCTTTACGGGATTCGCCGGCAGTGGCAGCAGCGATTGGTCGATCAGGGGCAGCGGTTGCGGCTTTATGTGCCGTATGGAGAGGCTTGGTATCCCTACTTCATGCGACGGCTCGCGGAGCGTCCGGCGAACGTTGTTTTTCTGGCCACGAACATGCTTGAGAGTTAGCAGCAGCTTCCCACCGGTTTCTTCCCGAATACCGCAACTTTCATCCCTCAACAGGAGTCTAAACGTTTATGAGATATTGGCTGTTCTTCGTCGCTAAACTGGCGGTTGTTGCAGCTATGTTGCGCGGGCTGTGGTTGCTGATGGCGGTGCTGATTCCCCAACCTGGTGGACGGTTTGCCCAGGATTTGCCATGGACCACGGCGATTTTTTTGTTCTTCCTAACCGGTATCGGCCTGTTCTTTTTGGCCGTGTTGGATCAGCGTTACCGATGCCGGGCGTGCTTGCGTCGGCTTCGGATGCCGGTGTCAACCGGCTCATGGGATCAGATGCTCCAGTTTGGGCGGCCCAAGATGGAGTATATCTGTGCGTTCGGACACGGTACGCTCGACGTTCATCAGTTGCGTTTTGCGGGGCGGGAAAAGGATGGCTGGCGCAAGCATGACGATGACATTTGGCGGGAGCTCGAAAGTCTAAGCGGAAGTGAGAAGTAGGCTGAGGTAGTATTAGGACGTATGGCGCAACGCCCTCCTGCAACGCGAGTTCCTGTAGAAACCCCCGCCTATCGTGGCCGTTGGTTCCGACTTTTAGTCGGTGCTGCCGTCTTTGTGGGTGCGACGGTAATCCTCACGACGGCCGGTCTCTACTATCACTACTCGAATTTGATCGACGATAAGCTGAAGAACGGGCCCTTCCCGAACACGTCGATGATTTTTGCGGCCTCAAAACCGGTCGCGGTGGGCGATGATTTGTCAGTCACGAGCGTCGTGGCGACGCTGCGCAACGCGGGCTACAGCGAATCGGAGAACAACCGTTTGGGCTGGTATCGCGTGGAAGGGAATTCCGTTCGGATCCTGAGCGGTCCGGATGCGAGTCCGGATGTTGAGAGTGTGCTGTTGACGATCGATAACGCCCGGACGACGTCTATCGTATCCCTCTCTGACCAAACTTCTCGGCGGCAAATCTCCCTTCCGCCCGAGTTGATCACGAACCTCTTCGATCAGAAACGGGAAAAGCGCCGAATCCTGGGATTCAAAGACTTCCCCCGATCGCTGGTCGATGCAGTGACATCAGTGGAAGACAAACGGTTTTTTGAGCACGCCGGCTTTGACCCGCTCCGCATCGCGAAAGCGATTTATGTCGATATTAAGGAACGACGCGCGGCCGAGGGGGCATCAACCATTTCTCAACAGTTATCTCGTAACTTGTGGCTCACGTTGGACAAAAACTGGAAGCGAAAGTTTGAGGAGCTGATCATCACCGTCATCCTCGAACAAAAGCTCACAAAAGAAGAGATTTTTGAATACTACGCCAACAACGTGGACTTGGGGCGGCGTGGGAGCTTTGCGATCCGCGGGTTCGGCGAAGCGGCACAAGCGTATTTGGGAAAGGATGTTCGCTCGTTGACTCTGCCCGAGGCGGCGTTGCTGGCCGGAACCATTCAGCGTCCGAGTTTTACGAACCCATCGCGCTGGCCCGATCGAGCTAAGCAGAGACGAAACATCGTTTTGCAATTGATGCGGGACAACGGCAAGATTACGGATAAATCTTACGCGGAAGCCATCGTCGCTCCCCTCACGATTATGAAGGGCGGAGGGGATTCGAGCGACGCGCCCTACTTTATCGATTTGGTGAACGACACGTTGCAGAGCGAGTTTCAGGACTACGATTTTCAGAGTCGCGGCTATCGAATTTACACCTCGCTCGACCCGGAGCTACAGCGTGACGCCCAAGAAGCGGTTCAGATAGGAATGAAGAAGGTCGATGAGGCAATTGAGAAACGGAAAGGGAAAAAGAACGCCGGACCGGCTCAGGTTGCCCTCGTAGCGATTGACCCTTCGAATGGCCAGATCCGCGCGTTGATCGGAGGGCGAAACTACGGCGCCAGCCAGCTGAATCGAGCGCAGGCGAGACGGCAGCCAGGATCGGTCTTTAAGCCGTTTGTCTATGCGGCGGCACTCAAGAATCGGGTTTTTACGCCTGCCTCAGTGGTGGACGATGAGCCGACTCAGTTCTGGTTCGGTTCTCAGCTCTATGAGCCCGATAATCATATGTCGCACTTTTTCGGTAAGGTTACACTGCGGACGGCCCTCGCCAAGTCGCTTAATATTCCGGCGGTAAAAGTAGCTCAGGCAACGGGTTATGGCGAAGTGGCGCAACTCGCCCGGCAGGTCGGGCTGGGTAAGACGATTCGGGCCACACCCTCCATGGCGCTCGGATCCTACGAGACAACGCCAATTGAAATCGCTGCTGCGTATACCGTTTTCGCCAACCGGGGTGTTTTTGTCGCTCCGAATTGGGTGATCGGAATTCGGGATTCTTCCGGCCAGGAGATTGCGAAGAAGGCGAACCCGTCGCGGCGCGTGTTGGAAGAAGATGTTGCTTATTTAATGACTAGTATGATGGAAGAGGTCATCCGCTCAGGGACCGGCGCCGGGGTGCGCTCGTATGGTTTTGTGCAGCCCGCGGCAGGGAAGACGGGTACTTCCCACGACGGGTGGTTTGCTGGCTACACGACGAAATTGATCTGCGCGGTTTGGGTTGGGTTTGACGACAACGCGGAGTTGGACCTTGAGGGTGCTCGTTCTGCGCTTCCCATTTGGGCTGAGTTTATGAAGCGGGCCCATCTCCGCCGACCATACCGTAACGCCACCGAATTCCCGCAGCCCAACGGAGTGGTGGTTGCGAATATCGACCCGGCGACAGGGAAGCTTGCTGGCGGCAATAATTCGAACTCTCGCGAAGAGGTTTACCTGCAAGGGACCCAGCCCCAATCCGCTGAGGGAGGAGGAGG
>JBKJLJ010000572.1:0-4539 GCA_046597015.1 Bryobacteraceae bacterium | reverse complement strand
ACTACGTTGGCGCAGCCGCGATCCACTGTGCGGGTTTGGGAGAGTATCTGATTACTCGCAATCGCATTCAGGTATTCGATCCGACTGGCGCCGGTATCCGTCTGAAGGGCACCCGAGCCAGCGCCATCGAGCGCGCTACGGTCACGGACAATGACGTGACTATGTCTGTAGCTGAGAAAATGGAACCCGGAGAGCGCAGCGCTGGGATTGAGATTATGGGCTTGGCCCGGGACTGTACCATTCGCCGGAACACAGTTCGTGGCCGTGCCAGAGTCGCGCTGTCCTTCTTACCTGACCCCTCGGGGATTCCCGTCGGAAATACTCTGGACAAGAACGACGCAGTTCGCTTTATTTCATCGCCCGTGGACGGACGCCGGGCAAAATGAGGAGATCTATGTGGAAATTGTTGATTGTCGGCGTGGCGTGCGCTAGCGAGGCGTTGTCCCAAACCAGCCGGGGAACGGTGACGGGGAGGGTTCTGGACCCTTCGGGTGCCTCCATCGTCCGAGCGCAAGTGACCCTTACCGGTGTGGAAACCGGCGTTCGGCGATCCACGGAAGCAAATGAATCGGGCATGTACCGGTTCGATGCCGTGGATCTTGGCGTCTACAATCTCGATGTCACGCAGGCCGGGTTCCGGCAGTTCCTGGCCAGCGGAATCGGCGTCGGGGCCAATCGGGTCACCACCTTTGACGCGAAGTTGGAGGTCGGCACTTCCGACACCAGGATCGAAGTGAACGCCACATCGAGCGAGATCCTGACTAAGGACGGTCCACTGCGAGGCGGCAACTTCGGATCGCGCGAAGTGCGCGAACTGCCGCTGATCGGCTTGAATCCGCTCTCTCTGGCACGCACGTTGCCGGGCGTAACTCAGACCTCCGGGAGCTTTAATTGGGGAAGCAGGTGGGTGCAGAACAATTTTGCGATCAACGGCCAGCGGAACCGCGGCAACAATTTTCTCCTCGACGGCACCGAAAACAACGATCTCCACTTCACTGGCCCGGCGCAACCGTTCAGTATCGCCGACGCGGTCGAAGAGGTATCCGTGCAAACGGCAAACTACGGCGTAGAGTTCGGCCGGGCCGGCGGTGGCGTGTTCAACGTGGTCACCAAGTCCGGCACCAACACGGTACACGGAACCATGCTGTGGCGCTATCAATCGCAGCGCTTTAACTCGGTTTCGAATGTGGACAAGCTGAATAGAATCCCGCAGTCGGTCTACAGCCGCAACGTCTTCGGTTTCACTTTGGGCGGTCCCCTGCGCAAGGACAAATCCTTTCTCTTCGGCGGCTTCCAGCAGGACAACAATCACTCGACGCAGAACTTCGGCCTGACGGTTCCGACCCAAGAGGCTGTGGCCCGCCTGCGGTCGCTGTTTCCCGCCAACCCGCGCCTGAACTTCTACTTGAATCACTTGGGCGATCTCCGCGGCGCGGGGGCACCGCGGGCGATTCTGCTGGGCGTGGACCCCGTCACGCGGGTCGACCGGGGATCTGTGCTGTTTGCCACCGGGGCTCTCGTGATGCCCGCCACCAACGACGGGCCGCAGTGGCTGACGCGGTTCGACCACCATCGCTCCGAAGCGCACCGCTTCTCTTTGCGTTTCGTGTACGACACCCGAGTCGAGACGCCAAGCGACGTTAACTTTCCGGGTTTCATCAGAGAGCAGGCGGCCCGCAACCAGAACGTCCTGTTTGCTGATACCTTCACCTTCTCCTCTAGCTTCACCAACGAGTTTCGCATCTCCTATGGGCGCTTGGGGGCCGACGCTCCCCGCGTGTCGCCCCAATCCATTCCCGAAGCGGGCACCCTGCCGGGTCTCGGCATCTCGAATGTGTCCAGCCCGGGCGGTCTGGGCGGCGGGCAGTCCCGTGTCGCCAACAATCTACTGTTTCAGGAAACACAAACAAAAGCGACCGGGCGCCAGACGTTCCGTTACGGTGTTGAGTTTCTCGGCCAGATATCCACGCAATCGGGCCTAGTCGAAAACCACGGGATCTACACCTATAGAGACGCCTCGGGTTACTCGGCCTTCGCCAATTACCTCGATGACTTCAGCGGACCCTCCGGTCGCGCTAGGCGGCAATTCGGCGAGCCGGTGTTTCACCCCACAACGTTTCGGCACTCGTACTTTATCCAGGACACATGGAAGGCTACTCCGGGCCTGACCCTGACGATGGGGCTGCGCTACGAGAACTTCGGGCAGCCGTTGAACGCGCTCGCCTACCCGGCCTTCCCCGGCTTCGAACCGGAACGGTTTCTCCAGCGCACCGAGGTTCGGCGCGACGACAACAACTTCGGTCCGTCCTTCGGTCTGGCGTGGTCGCCGTCGTTTCCCTCGAGCTGGCTCTCTCGGCTGTTCGGGGATAACAAGACGGTGTGGCGCGGCGGCTACCAGGTGAGTTACGACGCCTGGTTTACCCAGATGGTGGCGCTTCAGCAAGGCTCCGCTCCCAATTCCCGGCAATCCGACGACGTTGCACCGGCAATGGGCCGTGGATACAACAACTTCTTTGCCCGCATGCCGACCTCGCCCGGGCTCGCCGTTCCGCTGGAGCCCCAGACTTTTTCCAACGACAGCAACCTATGGAACCCGTACACCGAGCGCTGGTCCGGGGGCTTCCAGCGGCAATTGCCGGGGAAGACGCTCCTGGATACTTCTTACGTAGGCACGGTGAGCCACAAGCTGACCACGCGTACCGACTTCAATCCCCAGCAGTTGAACGGGGCGCGCCTGTATCCAGCGCTGGGACAACGGTGGCTGCGCACCAGCCAAGGGAACTCGGCGTACCATGCGCTGCAATCGCGGGTGGAACGCCGCTTCTCCCGCAATCTTCAGCTAACCGCGTCCTATACCTGGTCGCGGTTCCTCGATAGCACTAGCGAAGGGGGGTCCGGTGTGGGCGGCGGGCAATCCCAGATACTTACATCGATTCCGGCCGCGCAGGGCGGTATGAGGCTCGATCGTGGCCTGAGCGATTTCCACCGCGGACAGCGGCTCACCTTCTCGTATACTTGGGTTGTGCCCGGGCCGGCCAAAGGCTGGAAGCGCTATGCTCTCGGCGGATGGTCGATGGCCGGCATCACTACCTTTCAATCCGGAACTCCATTTACCGTCCAGAACGAAATAGATCGCAATAACGACGCAGTGACTGGTGCTGACCGCCCCGACATCGGCAACCCGGCAGCTCTACTGTACAGCCGCGCCGTCGTAAACGCGGCCTGCGGATCTGGCTATCGGAATCCGGACACCAACGCCTGCGTCGCGCCCTCCGAGGTTCGCTGGGTTCAGGCGCCGGTGGGTCTACTGCCCAACGCGAGCACGGTCGGTCGCAACACGCTGCTAACCGGCGGGACCAACGACCTGGACCTGACGCTGTTCAAGTCCTTCCCGATTAGCGAGGGCAAGCGGCTGGAGTTGCGCTGGGAGGCTTACAATGCGTTCAATCATCCGCAGTTTGTAAACGTCCCCGAGCGGAACGTCTTTAGCGCGCCTGGCCCAGCGGGCGGACTTCCATCGCGCTTTCTGAACCGCGATTTCACCAACAGCGGAATCCGTAGTCTGTGGGTGCAGGCGAAACTGATTTTCTGAAGTGTGGGCCGACGGAACTCAAGTCGTTCGACGCGAGCCTCGAGATATAGTGGAGGCAACGCTAAAAGCAGTCTTGTACGGGATACAACGCACGGAATTCCAGGAATCTTCAAAGGCGCAAGACAGACGTACAAGAGAGCCATTGGCTGATGAAGACACACACTTTTCGCTTGCTGCCGAATTCGGTCCCGCCATCGGAGGACAGACGGCCGATCTGAACGATTGGGAGGTTGCGCGACCGGAATGGAGTAACCGAGGGGCCGCAATCTTGCGATTGGCATCCAGTTCTCTGCTCTGCGGCGACAGCTACGTGGGCGCACGCCAACGAGGTCTGCGAACGAGGCTACGAGCAGCCAACGCCATTAAGGCGATGGCTCGCTACCTCGCCCGCATCATCGACCGGCTATTCACGAAGGGTCCAGAATGGGTCGAACGGGGAGCCGAGCACTTTGAGCAGAACCTCCAGACGCCTTACCTGTCCAGAATACAGGCCCAAGCCAGGATGAATTTGCTCTTCTCCGAGATCCACGTAGATGCAACGGTTTGTCCTAACAAGCTGAACAACGCCAAGGATTTCTCGTATAAATCTTTTGGATGGAATTGGCGGAATTTACCGGCGAAGCACCATGGAAATCCGGGTCCGCCCCGTCGAACCAAGCGAGGAAGCGCGGTACCAAGAGCAAATGGCGCGTCATCATTACCTTGGCGCGCTAGCCAAAATTGGTGAGACGGTCTGGTATGTCGCGATTTGGCGCCAGCAGTGGGTAGCGCAACTGAGCCTATCGGCGGCGGTGCTGAAATGCGGCGTTCGCGATCGTTGGATCGGCTGGGACTTTCGCTCGCAGTACGGGCGGCTGAACCTGATCGCCAACAACAGCCGCTTCCTGATCCTGCCCGGCTGGCAGCGGCCCAATATCGGTTCCCGTGTGTTGTCGCTGACCGAGCGG
>JBKJLJ010000465.1:0-4384 GCA_046597015.1 Bryobacteraceae bacterium | reverse complement strand
GGCGGGGGTGGGGCGGAACTTCCTCTACCGGAACAACGGGGACGGGACGTTCGAGGATCTGACGGGCCGGGCGGGGCTGGGAAGCGGGAAAGGTTGGGCGGTGTCGGCGGGATGGTTCGACTATGACGCCGATGGGCATTTGGACCTTTTTGTTGTGAATTATGTCGATTGGAAGCCGGGAGCGGATCCGCCTTGCACGACGGGTGGGGTGAGGACTTACTGCCATCCGAAGCACTACACGGGGCTGCCGAATCAGTTGTACCGGAACAATGGAGACGGGACGTTTCGGGATGTATCGGCGGAGTCGGGGATCGCGGCGGCGGTGGGGAAAGGGATGGGATTGGCGTTTCTGGATTTCGACGGGGACGGCCGGTTGGACGTGTTTGTGGCGAACGACACGGTGCCGAATTTTTTGTTTCGGAATGAAGGTGGGGGGCGGTTTCGCGAGGTGGGGATGCAGGCCGGAGTGGGGCTGAATGAGGACGGCCGGGCGCTGAGTTCAATGGGGGTGGATGCGCGGGATGTGAACAACGACGGGAGGGAGGACCTTTGGCTGACGGCGAATGCGAACGAGACGTTTCCGCTGTTCGTGAATCTGGGGCGGGCGCTGTTTGGGGATGAGACGTACCCGAGTACGATAGGGCGGGCGACGATGGCGTTCACGGGTTGGAGCAATGGGATTTTTGACTTCAACAACGATGGACGGAAGGATTTGTTCGGGGCTTGCGGCTCGATTGATTCGAACACGGAGGCGTTTTCGCATCGGAAGTCGAAGCAGGCGAATCGGGTGTTCGTGAATGAGGGTGGAGGGATTTTTACAGCGGCCAGTGTGGGGACGGGCGTAGGGATGCATCAGGGGGCGGCATTTGCGGATTTTGATGGGGATGGAAGGGTGGACGTGGCGGTGACGCGGATTGGGGAGCCGGCGTTGTTGCTGCGCAATGTGTCGGTGGGAACGGGGCATTGGTTGGGGATTCGGCTCAAAGGAAAGAAGGCGAACCGGGACGGGTTGGGGGCGATGATCCGGGTGAAGGGGGCGTCGGGGTCGGAGCAGTGGAACCGGGTGACGACGGCGGTGGGATATGGCTCATCGAGCGACCGGGTGGCGCACTTTGGGTTGGGGGCCGATAGCAAGGCTGCGATCGTGGAGATTACTTGGCCGGGGGGCGGGAGACAGATGCTGCGCGATGTGGTGGTAGACCGGGTGGTGGAGGTGGAGCAGCTTTAGGGTTGCTTCTGGCGGCGCTGGGATTCGCCTTGGGCGAGTTCGCGGGCGGCGTCGGCGTCGCGGCCGAGCCGTTGGTAAGCCCGGGATAGAAGGAGATGGCTGTTGGGGTCGGCGGGGTTTTGGCGGACCGCTTGTTCGAGGTGTCGGGTGGCGAGAGCGAGTTTGCCTTGCTGGAGGAGGACGCGGCCTAGTTCCAGATGCGCGCGGGGGGAGTTGGCTTTGGCGGCCTTGGTTAAGATCTCGGCGGCTTCGGGGAGGCGGCCTTGGCGGAAGAGGAAGGCTCCGAGATCGACGCGAGGGTCGTCAGGGACGTAGGGGCCGAGGGCGGCGGCTTGGCGGAGGTGGCGCTCGGCGTCGACCTCGCGTCCGAGCGCGATGTAGTTGAGGCCGGCGGCGCGGTGGACGCGGGCGGAGGGGGGGGCTTGGAGGGCAAGGTCAAAGGCTTCGCGGGCGAGTTCGAATTGGCCCAAAGATTGGCGGTTACGGGCGAGAAAGTAGCAGCTATCGACGGGGGGCTTTTCGAGTTGGCAGGCGCGGAGGAGGGCTGGTTCGGCTTCGGCGAGGCGGTTGGCGGAGATGTGGGCGAGGCCGAGGCGGCGCCAGGCGGCGGGGTCGGTTTCGGAGTCGGCGAAGAGGAGGAGCAGAAGGAGTTGCCGGACCATGGCCCCATCATAGCCGTTCGCGCGTGATATTCTTCCGGGCGATGAAACAAGTTTCTTTACTCTGTGGCTTTGTCTTGGTTTGCTCGGCGCAGGCGCCACCGAATCCGCCGACGGCGGAGGAGGCGGCACGCTTGACGGCGTTGATCCAGAGTTCGAAACGGTTGCCTTGGCCGGCGGCGACGCTCGCGATTCAGCCGAAGGTGGCGGGCTGGAACTCGGACTATATCTCTTCGGTGGCGGCGGGGCCGAAGGGGGAGACCTATTTGATCAATCGCAACCTGGGGGAGGATGCGGTGGTGGTGATCGATGCGCAAGGGAAGATGATCCGGTCCTGGGGGAAGGGGCTTTACACGATTCCCCACAGCATACGGCTGGACCCGGAGGGCAACGTTTGGACGGCGGATTCCGGCAGTTCGGTGGTGCTGAAGTTTACGCCGGAGGGGAAGTTGCTGCTGCGGATTGAGGTGGGGGAGTTGCCGGAAGGGAAGCGGGGGGCACGGGGAACGGCGGATATTGCGTTTGGGCCGGGGGGGCGGGTGTTTATTGCGGATGGATACGGGAACGCTCGGATTTTGGAGTATGATTCCGCAGGGAAGCGGGTGAAGCAGTGGGGGAGTGCGGGGACGGGTCCAGGGCAGTTCAATTTGCCGCATGGGCTGGTAGTGCGGGACGGGGTGATCTACGTGGCGGATCGGCAGAACGGGCGGATTCAACGGTTTGATTTAGACGGGAAGTATTTGGGGGAGTGGTCGAATTTGGGGAAAACGTTTTCGATTACGGCGGGGCCGGACGGGAACTTGTGGATTGGAACGCATCCGCGGAACGTGGTGAATGAGGCGCCGGGGTGGCTCGTGAACGTGGATCGAAAGACGGGGAAGGTGATCGGGTATGTGGAGTCGCCGGGGTTGCATTCGGTGGACGCGACCCGGAAGGGAGAGGTGCTCTCCGATCCGGGCCGCGGCAATTTGAACCAGGTGCTGTGGCACCGGCAGGGACGTTAGCGAGCGCCGGTGGGGGCAGGGGCCGGCGCGCTCTTTTTGGGGGCGCGGGGCTGCCGGATGGGCTCGCCGATGAGGGGAGCCATTTGGTTAGCGAGGGTGGGGTTGCGCTCGGCGCCTTCGCCGTTGCTGTAGAGGTTCCAGGCATGGCGGGCGGCGACGAGATCACCGGCGGCACCGGCTTTGAGCCACCACTTGCCGGCCTCGGTGTAGTTTTGCTGGACCCCTTTACCCGCGGCGTAGAGCATGGCGACGGCGGCCTGGGCGGGGACGTAGCCGGCTTCGGCGGACTTTAACGTGAGGGCGAAACCGTCGGAGACTTTTCGGTTTTTTAGGGCTTCGCCGCCTCGGCAAAAGCTGTCGACAGATTCTTCCTTGCCGGTGGAAGCGCAGATTTCGTACTTTTTCGTTTCGACGTTCTCGGTGGGGTAGAGGCCTTCGACCCATTTCGGCCAACCGCCTTCGGGAGAACGGCGGCGGGGCGCGCCGGGCGGAGGGGGCTCAAAGGCCGGGGCCAGGGCCAGGGCGGCGGTGGAGCGGATTGGTTCGTCTTTGTCCTGATTGAGAGTGACAAGGGCGGCGAAGAGAGCCGGGTCCTGGCGGATGCCTTTGACCTGGAGACGGGCGGCGTAGGCGAGGCCATCGGCGGCGGTGAGGCGGCTGGTGGGATCGGCGGTGAGGTCGGTGGCTAGTTGGATGAGGGCGGTTTGCGCTTCCGGATAGCGCCAATTGGCGAGGAGCGCGAGGGCGGCGAGGGTGGCTTGGCGGACCGGAAGAGAGGGGTCGGCGGTGAGGCGGGCGAGGGCGGCGGTGGTGGCAGCACCGAAGATGCCGTGGCGCATGGTTTCGGCGGCGGCGGCGCGGATGGTGGGGTCTGGCGAGAGGAAGAATTTCTGCAGGATGGCCCCGGCCGGGGCACCGCCGACGAGGGCGAGGGTGGGATAGAAGCCGTTTACCGGAGCCGGGGGTTTGCCGTTGAAGGCGCGAAGGAGACGGGTTTCGTCAGCGGAAGGGGGGATGTTCTTGTTGCGGAGACGGGTGGCCCAGGTGATGGCGTCGTCGTTGCTGACGGGGTGATAGCTGCGGTCGGAGAGCTCCTCGAACTCGCGATGAATGAGATGGTAGCCCTTGGCCTTGAGGCGGGGGTAGGCATCGCGGACGCACGAGAGGTGGTTGTCGAGATCGCGGCGGCCGAGAGTGAGATAGAGTTCGGGGGCTTGATTGACGAAGTCGATGGGCTCGGCGACCTCCGAGGGCATGAGCCAGGCGCCCCAACTGTAGCCGATGGAGGCGGTAATGAGTTGGGGGTGGGTCATCGTGAACTCCATTGAGATTTTGGAGCCTTCGCCTTTGCCGAACATGTAGACGCGGCGGGGGTTGATGGGGTAGGTCTTCTTCGCCCAGGCGATGAGTTTTTCGATGGGTTCGTGGTCGGCGGGTCCGAATTTGCGCGACTGGGCGGCTGGGGCGACGAGAACGTATTGGCTGGAGAGGCC
>JBKJLJ010000078.1:0-10002 GCA_046597015.1 Bryobacteraceae bacterium | reverse complement strand
CTCTCGACAAACCCAGGTGAGTTCGTGTCGAAGCGCAAAAGCAAGCTTCGGGAATCCAGCGCGTACGCCGTCTCGGCCCGCGCCACCGAGGGCTGCAAAATCAAAGCGGCCCCCAGGGCCATCGAAGGAAGAAGGTGAAGGAGTCGCATTCTACTCACTCCTACGAGCTCCACCGAAAATCGGATGGCCCAAAAGCCGCACTTTCTTCTAGCTTTCGGCCGGAGCCTCGATGGCGGGCACCTCGGGCTCCGGTGCCACCTTCGTAGCCTGCTCAAACAGGAACGAAAGAATCTTTTCCGTCCGGATGTGCCCGGCAATGCGCCCGATCACCCCTTCCTTCTCCAACCGGCGGCGCACTGATGCCACCGCTTCCCGCTCCTGACGAGCAATCCGGTTCACTTCAGCATCCACCTCTTCCGAAGTCGCGTGGATCGCTTCCCGCTCCCCAATTCGCTCCAGCAACAACGAGGCCCGCACGTCCTTAGTCGCCTGCGGCACCTGCGACTCGCGCAGCTTCGCCCAGTCCAAATTCAACTTCCGCGGGTCAATCCCCTGTTCGGCCAGCCCACGCAGCCGCTGCTCCAGCGAACTCTCCGCCTGCCGCTCCACGAAGACTTCCGGAATCGCGAAATCGTACAGACCGACCAAAGCATCCAGCAGCTTCTCCCGCGATGCGCCCTGCGCTTCCCGTTCCTTCTCGGACAGCATCGACCGCTTAATCGCCGCGCGTAACTCGTCCAGCGTCTTGAAGTCGCCCAGATCCTGCGCGAAGTCGTCGTTCATCTCCGGCAATTCCTTCCGCCGAATCGTCGTCAACTTCACCCGGAAATTCACGGTCTTTCCCGCCAGGTGCTCGGCCCCGTAGTCTTCCGGGTACACGATCTCGATCTGCTTCTCATCGCCCGGTTCCATGCCGATCACGTTCTGGTTGAACTCCGGCAACGTGACTTCAGCACCCAATTCGAGCGCAATCTCTTTCTCATTGATCGGCTGCGTCGCGCCGCTCAAGCTCTCTAGCTCCACCAGCACATGGTCGCCACTCTCGGCGGCCCGCGGATCCACGTTCACAAACTCGGCCTTCTGCTGCTGCAAGGTCGCCAGACGCTCTTCAATCGCTGCGTCCTCCACCGTCGGCTGTACATACGGCACCGTCAGCCCCCGGTAGTTATCCTCCAGCTCAAACTCCGGCGCCACCTCAAACTGGGCCTTGAACCACATCGGTTCATTGCCTTCCCACTTCATATCGACGACGTTCGGCTGGCTCACCACCTGCAGTTTTTCGGCCGTGGCGTACTCATGGAACACCTTCGGAATCGCCGCTTCCATCACATCTTGACGGATCTCGCTCTGGAACCGCTGGCGAATCAGAGACGCCGGAACCTTGCCCGGACGGAAGCCCGGCAGCTGTACCTTCGCGCGGATCTTCTCGACCGCCTTGTCCGTTTCGTCCGCAATCGTCAGCAGGGGGACGGTCAATTCTACTTCGTGCTTGCAACCTTCGAGTAATGCCATGGAATCCTTATCTTAATTTGCTTCCGGCCAGCTCGCCAAGTAGGCTTCCTGTTCCGGAGTCAGCCGATCAATCTTCAAACCGAGCGCTTCAAGCTTGAGGCGCGCCACTTGACGGTCGATCTCCTCGGGCACCGAATGGGCCCGATGCTGCATATTCGTATAGTTCTTGCTCAAGTATTCGAGCGAAAGGGCGTGGTTCGCCAAGCTGATATCCCGCACCGTCGCCGGCTGTCCGCCTGCCGCCGCCGCGTTAATCGGCCGTCCCTGCGCCAATACATAAACCCGCCGTCCGTCCCGCAGGACGTACTCTTCCACCAAATCCCGAATCGGACGATGGCTCGACGCCACCCGCCCCAAAGCGCCCAGGTCAATCTCCACCGGCGAATGCCCCGCATTCACCAAAATCGCCCCGCTCTTAACCTTGTCGATATGGTCGCGGCCAATCGTATTCTTGTTCCCGGTCGCCGTGATCACCAGGTGCGCCAAGCCCACCGCCTCCGGCATCGACATTACCCGGTGGCCATCCATCAACGCTTCCAACGCCCGCATCGGGTCTATCTCGGTGACGATCACATTCGCCCCCATGCCCCGCACCAGCGTCGCAATGCCCCGCCCACACCAACCGTACCCCGCCACCACCACCGTCAACCCGCTGAGCAACAAATTTGTCGCCCGCAAAATCCCGTCAATCACCGACTGCCCCGTGCCATACCGATGATCAAACAACAGCGTCGTCTGGGCATGGTCCACCGCAATCACCGGGAACCCAAACACCCGCGAGGTGGACGCACGATCGAGCGTGGCTCCCATCAAACTGGCCGGCGCATCCCGCAGCAGTAAACCACCGTGGTCCAGCGCCCAATGCGGCTCCGTCGCCAACGCCTCGGCCACGCCCATTACCGCGATCGAATAGTCCTTCGCCAACGCGGCCACAATATCGTCCTGCCGCACAAACGAATCGGAGGCGCTCAAAACGATCTGAGCGCCTCCGTCTCGTAACGTCACCATTAAATTTGCCGTCTCCGGCGCCACCGGCAGACACGCCGCCACTCGGAATCCAGCCAGAGGTTGCGCCTTGATGAACTGCTTGCGAATCGCCTGCAGCACAGGCATCGACTGGAACGCCCACTCGATACGCCTCTTCCCTGCCTCGGCCAAGCCGAGATCCTGGATGTCGAAATCGACAGTCGGATCCGCGTTTGTGGCCATAGGATTCCTCAGACTAAATTAGTTGCCAAGCCCAGCGTCGGCCCGCAAATCGGAGGCTTTCGCAGTGGACTCCCACGGGAATTCGTTGCGGCCAAAATGGCCGAACGCAGCAGTTGCACGGTAAATCGGCCGGCGCAGATCGAGATGATCGATCATGCCCTTCGGAGTCAGCGGGAAGTGAGCGCGGATCAAGCCCACAATCTTCTCTTCGTCCAATACGCCCGTGCCGAACGTGTTCACGTTCACCGATACCGGCTCAGCCACACCGATCGCGTAAGCCAACTGCACTTCCACCCGCGTCGCCAGGCCAGCCGCAACCAGGTTCTTCGCCACATAGCGAGCCATGTAGCAAGCCGAACGGTCTACCTTCGTCGGATCTTTACCCGAGAAAGCGCCGCCGCCGTGACGACCCATACCGCCGTACGTGTCAACAATGATCTTCCGGCCCGTCAATCCCGTATCGCCGTGCGGACCACCGATCACGAAACGACCCGTCGGGTTGATGTGGTACTTCGTACTCGAATCCACCATGCCGGCCGGAATCACGACGTCGATAATCTTCTTCTTCACTTCCGCGCGAAGCTCTTCGGTGCTCACATCGTCAGAGTGCTGCGTCGAAACGACGACCGCATCAATGCGCGAAGGCTGCCCGTTGACATACTCCACCGAAACCTGGCTCTTGCCGTCTGGACGCAGCCACGGCAACTCTTTCGCATTGCGCGACTCGCTCAACCGGCGCGCCAACTTGTGCGACAAGGTGATCGGCAGCGGCATCAGTTCTTCCGTTTCCGTACAAGCGTAGCCAAACATCAGGCCCTGGTCGCCGGCCCCGCCGGTGTCCACGCCCATCGCGATGTCGGGGCTCTGCGCCTGGATCACGTTCAACACGCCACAAGTCTTCGCGTCAAAGCCCATCGCCGCATCGGTGAAACCGATGTGAGCAATAACCTCGCGCGCCAACTTCGGCACGTCCACGTAGGTCGTCGTCGTGATCTCGCCCGCCACCAGGCAAATACCGGTGGTAACAAGAACTTCACAAGCAACTCGACCCGTCGGATCGTCTTTGAGAACGGCATCCAAAACGGCGTCGGAAATCTGGTCGGCCATCTTATCGGGATGACCTTCCGTTACCGACTCGGAAGTAAAAATATGACGCATACCTTCTGCCACGAAAACCCTGCCTCCAAAACTGTAGGGAATATTTGGTCGTCAAACCAATTTTTCAGCTTAGCACAGGGCAGCTATGCCTCATCGCGATGAACCGTCCCCGGCGCAAAGGCCGGCGAACAAACCGCCATATATTCCGCCCCTTCCTCCCCGGGCGTGCTGTACCGAATCCACTCCCCTGCTCTGGTCAAAATCGCCTGCCCCGCCTGCACCACCATCTGCCCCCCTTCAAACTCCACCTGCACCGCCCCCCGCAGCACCACCGTATATTCGTCAAACTCCGGCCGTTGGCCCGGCTCCACCCATCCGCCGGGCGACCGCATATGGGCGATGCTCAACCCCTCGGTCCCCGTGTTCACCCGCCCCACGTACTCGTCAATCAGCTTCGGTTTATTCCCCGCCGCGGTCACCCGCGTCGGTTTTGCAATCAGTTCAGGCATTCCTCTACTCCGCTAGAAACGACATCGTCTTCAGCCCCGAAATCTCGAACGTCTTCCGGCAACGGGCGTTCCCACACCGCACTTTATCGTCCAGCAAAACTAGGTAACTCTGCGATTTCGCAAACTTCGCCCGATCCCGCTCGTCCCCTCCCGCCGGCAACCGATCCCGCTTTTTCCGCAGCAAATAGCGCAACTCGTACCCCCCGCTCGTCCGGCAGTAAGGACAATGGAGGTTCGCCGGCCGCGTCGTATTACTCTCGATAAAATATTGACGTTCGTCCATGCAGGCTTAGACCAGCTACTCTAACAACTTCATGCGCTTTCTGCACACCGCCGACTGGCACCTGGGCCGCGTCCTCGGCAACCACTCCCTCCTCGACGACCAGGCCCACGTCCTCCGCCAGTTCATCGACCTGGCCGTCGAGACCCGTCCCGACGCCATCGTCATCGCCGGCGACCTCTACGACCGCGCCTTCCCTCCCGCCGACGCCGTCTCTCTATTGGACGAAACCTTTCACGAGCTCGCCTCCCGGTGCCGGGTCCCCATCATCGCCATCGGCGGCAACCACGATAGCCAACAGCGCCTCGATTTCGGTGCCCGCCTCCTGCGCCACCAAGGCCTCCACCTGTTCGGCGCCGTCGAATCCACCGGCTCGGTCATCGTCGCTGACACCACCTTCGTCGCCATCCCCTTCGCCGAACCCGCCAGCGTTCGCAGCGCCTTCCCCGAATACACCGGGCAGGATCACCACTCCGCCCTCACCTTCCTGCTTGACCGCTTCCGCCCCGCCCAAGGCCCCGCCGTCGCCATCGCCCACGCCTTCGTCGCCGGCGGGGTCGAATCGGAATCGGAACGGCCGCTGTCGGTCGGCACCGCCGGCCAAGTTGGCGTCAACTCCTTTACCGGCTACACCTACGGAGCCCTCGGCCATCTCCACCAGCCGCAAACCCTCGGCATCCCCCGCTACTCAGGCTCTCTGCTGAAGTACAGCACGAGCGAAGCCCATCAGAAGAAGTCCGTCACCCTCGTCGACCTCGGCCACGGTTTCGAGGAGTTCCCGCTCTCTCCCCGCCACGATCTTCGCTGCGTCGAAGCCTCGTTCGACCAACTCCTCCAGGCTCCTCGCAGCGACGACTACCTTTATTTCACCCTCACAGATAGCGGCCTGATCCCCGACGTCGGCCGCCGCCTCCAGGATCGATACCCCCATTTCCTCGGCCTTGCCCCACGCGTCATGGACCCATCGGGCGACGACGCTCTCATCCCCGCCGCCACCCCTCAGGCCATGTTCTCGAGCTTCTGGCGGTACGTCCAAAACGAAGCCCCCAGCGCCGAAAACGAAGCCACGATTGCCCGTCTGCTGGAGCAACAACCATGAAGCCTCTCCGCCTTACGATGCAGGCTTTCGGCCCCTACTCCGGCGCCGAAACCATCGACTTCACCCGGCTCGGCGAAGCCCCCCTCTTCCTCATCAGCGGCCCCACCGGAGCCGGCAAAACCTCGATCCTCGACGGCATCTGCTTTGCCCTTTACGGCGATTCCTCCGGCGGCCTCCGCGGCGGCCGCACCCTGCGCAGCGACTTCGCCGACCCCAAAACCGCCACCCAGGTCACATTCTCGTTCGCCCTCGGCGGCAAGGAGTATCGCGTCCAACGCTCGCCCATTCAGGAATTGCCCAAGCAACGCGGCGAAGGCTTCACCACGAAGCAGCCCGAAGCCCACCTCTGGGACGGCGCCGAACGCATTCTGGAAAGCAAGGTCATGGACGTCACCGCCCGCGTCACCGAACTCCTCGGCTTCAAAGACGACCAGTTCCGCCAAGTCGTCCTCCTCCCCCAGGGCGAGTTCCAGCGCTTTCTCCTCGCCAAACCCAGCGAGCGCGAAAGCATCCTGGCCGTCCTTTTCCAAACCCATCTTTACCGCCGGATCGAAGACGGGCTGAAGGATCGCGCCAAGGAGCTCGGGGCCAAATTCCTAGACTTTGAGACGCGGCGCAAAGCCATCCTCGAAATGGCCAACTGCCCCACCGTCGAGGAACTCAGCGCCAAGCTGACCATCCAAGCGGACCAGCTAGCCGCGCTGGACCAAGCCGCCGCCGAGGCCGCAAAAGCTGTCGAGACCGCCGACGCGGCCCTCGCCGAAGCCGGGCATCGCCAACGTCTCTTCGACGAACTCACCGTCGCCAGGAAGACGCTGTCCGACCAGGAAGCGCGTCTCGAAGCGGTCGCGACCACCGAGGCCACCCTCGCCGCCGCCGCCCGGGCTGACACCGTCTGGCCGGCCCTCGAAGACCTCGCCGCCCGAGCCAAGGAGCGGCACGAAATCACCCTCCGCCACGAATCCGCCCGCAAGCGCATCGCCGCCGCCATCGGCGCCCTGGAAAACGCGATCGCGGCCCTTCGCGACGCCGAAGCCGCCCGGCCCGCGCGGGACATTTTCGTCGGCGACCGGGCCCGCCTCGAAGCCCTCCGCCCCATCGTGAACCGCCTCGTCGTCCAACGCGAGTCCGCCCGCCTCGCCGAAAAGGAGTTCCGCGAAGCTGATCAGATAGTGGCCGCCAAGCTGGCTGAACGCACGGCCATCGACGCCCGGCTACCCGCCCTGGAGCAACTAGCGGCGGCCGCCACCGACCGGTCCGTCGCCGCGATCAAAGCGAAGCAAACCCAGGAGCAACGCCGGAACTTCGACAAGTGGCAAGCCGAGTACGCCCTCGTCGGCCCCCAAGCCGCGGCCGCCGAGCAGGCCGAAGCCGCGGCCTTGGCCGAGCGCCTCCACCCCGGCGAACCGTGCCCCGTCTGCGGCTCGACCGACCACCCCAGCCCTGCCGGTCATGTGCAAGGCTCCAGCACCGGATGGCGTAAACTCTCCGAGCAAGCCGCCGTTCTCCGCGAACAACTCGCCGCCCTTCCGCCCGACCTTCCCGCCAACGCCGAAGCGCTCTATCAGCAAGCGCAGAAGGACGAGAAGGAGAGCCGTATCGCGGCCGCCGAGCTCGCCAGTCTGCTCGCCAAACGAACGAGCCTGGCCGTCGAAACCCTGCAAAGCCAAGCCGCCGAACTCCACCGCCAATGGCACGGCCTGGCAACCCTGCTGGCAAAAGCAGAGGGCGATGTCCCCGTCGAACTCCGCGCCGTCGGAGCCATCGAACGAGCCATCGGCGAACTCGTCAGAAAGATCAACGCCCTCGACCGCCAACTCGAAGACGCCCGCACCGCCGAGACGCAAGCCCGCACCGAGGCCGGCGCCGCCGCCGCCACGGAAGCCGAGACCGGCCACGCCCAGAAAGACGCCGCCCGACTCTGGGAAGCCTCCCACCGCGCCGCCGAAGCCGCCCTTTCCGCTTGCCATTTCCCCAATGCCGCCGCCGCCAGCGAAGCCCGCCTGCCGAAAGAAAAGCAGGAAAGCTGGACCGCCAAAGTCCGCGCTTTCCGCGAGCAGCTAGCTTCCGGCCGCGCCGTCGCCGCCGCCGCCGAAGCCGCCACCGCCGGCCTTACCCCGCCTGACCTCGCGACCGCCCAAGCCCGCAAAACGCAAGCCGCCGCCCACACCGCCCAGGTCACCGAGGAGCGCGGAAAACGGTTCCAAGAGCGCGAAGGCCTGCAAAAAGTCGCGGCCGAACTTGACCGTCTCCTGAAGGCCGGCACCATCGTCGAAGCCGAGTACCGCACCGTCGGCCGGATGGCCAAAGTGGTGGGAGGCGACAACCCACGCAAGCTCAGCTTACAGGAATACGCTCAGATATCCTTCCTTCGCGACGTCCTCGCCGCCGCCACCGTCCGGCTCCGCCGGATGAGCAACGGCCGCTACGAACTCCACCATCCGCCCGGAGCCAAAGGCCTGGAACTCAAGGTACGCGACTACTACACCGGCGTCATGCGCGGCGTCGAAACCCTCTCCGGCGGCGAAATGTTCCTCGCCTCTCTCTCGCTCGCCCTTGGCCTCTCGGACGTCGTCCAAGCAACCACGGGCGGCATTCGGCTGGACTCTCTGTTCGTCGACGAAGGCTTCGGCACGCTCGACCCCGAGGTCCTCGACCTGGCTATGAACACGCTCGCCGACCTCCAACGCAGCGGCCGGCTCGTCGGCCTGATCTCCCACGTGGCCGACATGAAAGAACGGATCCCGCTGCGTCTCGAAGTGCTGCCCGGCACCCGCGGCAGCACCACCCGGATTACCGGGCCCGGTACGTCTTCGTAAACTTGTTCCGCGAGTTGAACACCGAGAACGAACCGTCTTTGCTCGCGCTCACTTTCAGATAATTGCCCGTCCCGAACTCGTCCACATCGGCCAAAAACGCATCCGGCGCGTTGTTCTCCTTCCCGCCCGCAATCGCGTAGTGCAGCTGCCAAATGTCTTCGAGCCCAGGCGAGGCCTTCACGATCTGCCACGCCGCCGGCGACCCGCCCTTCTTCGAGCCGTTATTCATAATCGCCACCTGCGGCCGCAGCGCGTGGACGAGCCCCTTGGGCCCCGAAGCGTCCGCGCCATGGTGCGTCGTCAGGTACACCGAAACCGCCCCTAACCGATCGGCCGGACAAGCTAGCTCCAACTCTTTGTTCCATGTCAGGTCGCCGAGATCAATAAACTTAAACTTCCCGAAAGTCAAAAGGAACCCCAGGCTGCGGGCGTTCTCGGTCGGGTCCACTTCTTTCTTCACGGCATCCCCGCAGAACGGATTTTTCGCCCCCGCGGCGCTCAGCAACTCGCCGTCGGCACTCACAACCTTCACCTCGGCACCCTTCAACGCAATCATGTCCCCCGGCTTCACCGACTTGCGCTGCCCCGTCGCCGCGGCTTTCGTGTACGCAGTCATCAACTGTTCCGCCGCCCGGTCCGTCTCCCGATTCGGCCCGTGGTCAATAAAGTTTACGATCGGCATCTTCTGCAACAGTTGGGAAATGCCGCCCACATGATCCCGGTGGTAGTGCGTGATCACCAGATTGTCGATCTTCTTGAGACCAGCCTTCTTCGCGGCTTTCACGATGCGGTCCGCGTCCCGGTCTTCAAATCCCGGCCAGCCGGTGTCCACGAGCAGAGACTGCTTTTCCGGGGTGACAATCAGAGTCGCCTGACCGCCTTCAACATCGATAAAGTAGATGTCGAGTGTCTTCTCCGCCGCGGTCAGCTGGAGAGCGGTCATAAAAAGCAGTACAAGGGCAGATATGGATTTCATCGTTGCCCATGCTACTGAAGACAGCAGGAACATCGCAAGCCCGGTTTGCGTAGAACAGAATAAGGAGGCAGGAAATGCCCTTTTGCACACATTGCGGAACCCAGGTCCAAAGCGCGGCAGCCTTTTGTCAAAGCTGCGGCTCCGCGCAGCCGGGCGCTACCGCCGCCACGGGCTCCGACCCTTTAGCCTCCACCAAGCCCATCACTGCTTCGATTCTCTGCTACGTTCCCTGGATAGGCTGGATCATGAGCCTGGTCATCCTTTCGACGGCCCGCTTCCGTACCGACCGTATCGTTCGCTTCCACGCTTTCCAGGGGCTCTATCTGTTCGTAGCGTGGATGATCGTCCATGTGGCCCTCGGTCCGGCCATCGGCGTCTACGGCCTCCGGCGCATTATCCCCATTCTGGAACTTGGGCTCCTCGCCACTTGGATCCTCATGCTTGTCAAGACCTCCGCCAATGAGCTGATCCGCCTGCCGATCGTCGGCCATCTCGCCGAC